>JAFUZM010000041.1 GCA_017476605.1 Clostridia bacterium | reverse complement strand
GCCATTTTTCATATTCTTCACGATATCCCATTGGTAATCATCCTTTCCTTGTAATTATCACAGGCATTTTGCCTCTGTTATTATATATCATATCCACCCGTTTTGGAAAGTGAATTTTCCTCATATGAGAATTTTCTCAGAACATAATTCTCGTGAAATGAGAATTTTCGCCGAACACAATTCCTGTAATTCCCCGCCTTTGCATGCAAAAAACCTATCTCTTGCCTTTTGCATTCTGTTTTCCGTCATTCACCGGTAAAACAACACGCTCCATATACGTAAAGCACCATACCTCCGGCTCACCCGGAACGTATGGCGCTTTACATATTTATGTAGGATTTGCAGTTTCTTCATGGAATTGAGTCGGGACATTCCCCGGGCAGCTTATGCCACTGAGATTACCTTGTAATCGCGATCCTCCACCGCTTTTGTCAGGACGGCATCCTCGACAGGAGCGGACATGGTAATCACTGCTGTTCCCTTCTCATGGCTGACCTCAGCCACGTCAACACCTTCCAGGGCTTCCAGTGCCTTTTTAACGGTTGCCTCGCAGTGGGCACACATCATGCCTTCGATTTTAAGTGTCTTTTCCATAGTCTTTGTTTCCTCCTTAATTGCTTTTCTCTTTTTGAGTGGTTTATCCTTGCCTGCATTTCTCATGTCGAACAGATTGAGACGCAAAGCATTGGTAACAACGCAGAAGCTGGACAGGCTCATGGCCGCCGCACCAAACATCGGATTCAGCTTGATACCGAAAAGCGGATACCATACACCCGCTGCCAGCGGAATGCCGATGACATTGTAGAAAAATGCCCAGAACAGATTCTGATGTATGTTACGAAGCGTCGCCCGGCTGAGACGGATGGCCGCAGGAACATCCATAAGGGTACTTTTCATCAGCACAATGTCCGCAGCATCAATGGCCACATCCGTGCCTGCCCCGATGGCAATTCCGATGTCCGCGCGTGTCAGTGCCGGTGCATCGTTAATGCCATCGCCCACCATGGCCACCTTGCCATCCTTTTGAAGCCGGCGAATCGCCGCTTCCTTTCCATCCGGACGGACGCCGGCGATGACCTCATCCACCCCGGCCAGATTGCCAATTGCCTTGGCTGTCTGCTCATTGTCGCCGGTCAGCATGACCACACGGATTCCCTGACCGCGGAGCTGCCGGATCGCCTCGGCACTGTCCTCTTTGATGATGTCTGCAACAGCAATCATCCCAAGGAACTGCCCGCCTTTTGCAAAGCAAAGCGGCGTTTTCCCGCTCTTTGAGAGCGTTTCCGCCTGAGACAGAACGGTGTCGGGAATGAGTCCCTTTTCCTTAAAATAGGTGACACTGCCGCCAACAAGCTCTGTCCCGTCAAAGGCCCCCGTAAGACCGTTTCCGGGAAGCACGGTGAGCTCGGTTACAGAGGGCACCTCAAGTCCCCGCTTCTCTGCCTCGCGGAGAACCGCCCTGGCCAGCGGATGCTCGCTGCGGCTCTCAAGGGCTGCAGCCAGGCGCAGAAAGTCCGTTTCATCCCCGCCATAAGGACAGAGTTCCGTAACATTGGGTTCGCCCTTTGTAATGGTTCCGGTCTTATCCAGTGCCACGATCTCAACATTTCCAGCTGCCTCAAGGGAGACTGCTGTCTTGAACAGGATGCCGTTTTTGGCACCCATGCCATTGCCCACCATGATCGCCACCGGCGTTGCAAGGCCAAGGGCACAGGGACAGGAAATGACAAGGACAGAAATGCCTCTTGCCAGTGCAAACGCCATTCCTTTCCCCGCCAGAAGCCAGATGATGGTGGTCACGGCAGCAATGGCTATGACCGCCGGGACAAACACACCGGAAACCCGGTCCGCAATCTTGGCAATCGGTGCCTTGGTCGCCGCTGCATCACTGACCATCTTTACGATCTGGGAAAGGGTTGTATCCTCGCCAACGCGCGTCGCTTCGCAGATGAGTGCTCCTGACTGGTTGATCGTCGCTGCGCTGACGATGTCCCCTGCCGCCTTGTCAACGGGGATGCTTTCCCCGGTCAGGGCGGATTCATTGACTGCGCTGGTTCCCTCAAGCACAATGCCGTCTACCGGGATGCTCTCCCCGGGGCGGACAACAAAGTGATCGCCCTTTTTGACCTGCTCAATGCCGACGGTGGTTTCCTTCCCGTTCCGGATGAGCACGGCTGTCTTAGGTGCCAGCTTCATGAGACTTTTGAGTGCATCCGTCGTCTTTCCCTTGGATCTGGCCTCAAGCATCTTTCCAACGGTAATGAGGGCCAGAATCATGGCTGCAGACTCAAAATAGAAATCCATCATGTATTCCATGACTTTTTCCATGTTTCCGTCCACCTGTGCCCGCGTCATCGCAAAGAGCATCAGGGTGGACCAGAAAAAGGAGGCAAAGGAGCCAAGAGCAACCAGCGTATCCATGTTTGGTGCCCGATGAATGAGTCCCTTAAATCCACTGATAAAGAACTTCTGGTTGATCACCATGACGATTCCAGCCAGAAGCATCTGAATGAGTCCCATGGCCACATGATTGTCATTAAAAAAGGCCGGCAGTGGGAATCCCCACATCATGTGCCCCATGGAAAAGTACATAAGCACCAGGAGAAAGCCCAGTGAGGCGATCAGGCGCCGCCGCAAAGCGGGTGTCTCTCTGTCTGCAAGTGCATCCATGTCAGCACCTGCACGCTTTTCCTTCTGGCCTTTGAGTGAGGCACCGTATCCGGCATTTTCAACTGCCGAGATAATCGCCTGCGGACTGGCCGTGCCCTCTACTCCCATTGAATTCGTCAATAGCGACACCGAGCAGGCGGTGACCCCCTCTACCGCAGAGACCGCTTTTTCCACACGGGCACTGCAGGCCGCACAGCTCATTCCCGTTACCTGATATTGTTCCATTGTAATCCCTTCTAAGACGTGCACCTCATCCGTGCATCATTATTTCATCAGCTTCTGCAGCATCTCAACCAGCTCTTCAATCCGCCCATCATTTCCCGCGCGGATATCCTCCGCGACACACGTACGGATATGGGCGCCAAGCAGCATCCTGGTAAAGCTGCTGAGTGCTGCGCTGGCGGCAGCAACCTGCGTCAGTATGTCCGGGCAGTAGGCATCCTGCTCCACCATATTCCGAATTCCCCGGATCTGGCCTTCAATTCGGTTAAGCCGATGGATGAGCGCTTTGCGCTCTTCCTGTGTGCGCTCCTTTTTCCTGTGATTGCTGTTTTCCTCAGGATCCAGACGCGTGTCATGATTCATTTCCATATTCTCACCTGCCGCAGGAATTATATACCCCCACGGGGTATATTGCAACCCCAAATTTTCCGTTTTTTTGATCTGCCCAAATGCAGACTCTCTTTCAGGGCAGGTGGCAAGAGCTCCCGGGCGCCATCTGCAGCGTCCTCGCGTCCCGAATCCCACCTGTCGTTTTTACAACTATCCATACCCGCCCGATTTCCATGGAACGCTGGCGCATTTTACACCCTAGAGGTACCTGTCAGGATGTAAAATATCCCTCTTGCATTCCATATTCAAACATGGTATCATCCGGTCATTGGAGGTGAGCGCATGGAAAATCGTGTAGCCATAATCAGCATTATCGTAGAGGACAGCAGCCAGATACAGCAGCTGAATGATCTGCTTCATCGGTATGCGCAATACGTCGTCGGACGCATGGGCTTTCCGTATCGTCAGAAGGATATCAATATCATCGGT
>JAFUZM010000040.1 GCA_017476605.1 Clostridia bacterium | reverse complement strand
GTTAAAAGATAACAATGCCTGACAGGTTCGATGGAGCGCCGTATGCGATGAAAGTCGCACGTACGGTGTGGGCCCAGGGAAAAGGGGGCGATAACTTCAAGCCCTTACCTATGGGTAGGGTATAAAAACGGCGCTGCACAACGGACGGCTTTACAGCAGACTAAAATCTGAGCTGTTGTCCCTATGCCAGCCCTGGCTTCTGGCCCATTCCTTTAATTCTGTTTTGGTGAAGTCGTTATCGTCCGTCTCTCCGCGTTTTAATGTATTAAGATCATAGATAAACCGAACGAATCCATGGGGACCGCCTACATCATCAATCATCATTTCACCGTCTCTATACAGCAGGACCGGCCGATATGTCACGCGCGTCTTGATATTGCTCTTATCCAGCATGTCCTGCGTGATCTTCCCGCTTTCCACCAGATCGGCACAGTTGTGGCTGCCTGTGATACGAATCTCCCATCCGTCGCCATAATCATACCAATAAACAAGTTCATCCGTAAAACTGTACACGTAGGGCTGCCTAGAAGGTGAATCTAACCCGCTGTCCAGAATCTCACCAATCTCCTCTTCCAGGCCATCATCTATTGTGTCCTGGAATGTGCTGATTGAATCCCACTCCTGAAACTCATCCTTGCAATGCATGGAACGTGCAGCCAAAACCTGATTAAGAGGAAGGCGCTCCAAAATGTCAAAAGGTGATCTGTCAAATACATGGTTCAACAGCTCAACCGGGAGATCCCGCAACTTCATAACTTCCATCCGAAAGTTGGGAATACGAGGATTCTCTTTCGGGGCCTCATTCTTCTTTCCTTCCCAATTGAGCACTGGAATACACATCAGGGGCATGGCTTCTTCATCATTTTTTCGAATGCAACCAAACACAACGTAGAATTCCTCATTAAGATCGACCTCTTCCAAATCATCAAGGCACGGAAGTATCCCCTCACCCCAGCATTGAGATATATATGGTCCAGTATATTTATTCCTCAACCAGTTCTTAAAGCTTCCGCGTTCATAGTCATCCGCCCAAAATTCTGCCTCCTCATCCATCAATGGAGATCGGTAAATCACCCCAACCTGTTTCATCCAGTCGTCAACTGTCGGAGTCAATTTCTCTCTTACCTCGTCTGGAACAAAAAAGCGATGCAAGTGTGAATTCTGCCATCCGAAAGCACGCTGAATGACAAAATGAAGGGCATAGAGCGGAAGATCATACGGCACAACAATATCTCTTGAAACGGTTTCCCCTTCCATGGCTCCATATTTCCGCATGATTTCTTTTTCCACATCGGTGAACTCAGTCACGAGTTCAAGATGCAGCCGAATGACTTCATCCGGTTCATACGGAAGCTCCTCTCCGTAGATTTCTTCCAGGTCCAGTCCATTTCTGTCGTCAAGCGCGCCTGGAAATTCGCCAAGCTCCACTACTTCCTCCGGCGTCAAGCTTTCTTTCGCTCGCAGTTCTTCACAAAGCTTTTTATAATCAAAATCTGAAAGATCCGGTATCTCTGCCCCACTGTCTTCCAATTGTTTCTTTAAGGCCTCCTTTTGTTCGAGAAGTACTTCTTCCATCATCTCACGTGTGAGTCTTTTCCTCCGCGTGTCCGTTTCTTTGAAGGACATTGAAATGTCCAGTTCCTTTCTCCAATCATCCTGATAGTTCTTTTCCTTCATATTCTGTCTCTCCTTTTCGCTGTCACTTGTATTTTTCCCCACCTGGCGCTCTTTCTGCATCTTCTCATATGCCCGGTATTCCCTCATTGCAGCTGCATGATCTGAAACTTCAGCTCCCTTATGAATCTCATCTTCATACGGTAAATTTGAGGAAACCGTACCTGTGGATACACCAAGCGTCTCTGCGATCTCTTTGATGCTCATGCCCTGGGCTCTCATTCTCTGGGCCTTCTCGGAGATGGACGTGCTAATTACACCCATCGTAATCAGCATTTTCATTGTTTTGCTTCGGGTAATACCAAAATGAGCCGCTGTCTCATTGACTGATCTCGTATCTTCTCTTTTCGGTTGATACTTTGCAGTTGGATCTGGCTCTTTTCTGGTAGACTCAAAGTATGCAGCCACCTCCTCCATCAGTTCCCAATCGGCGTCTGAAATCGCCATCTTGAACCTCCTTGTTTTCTTCCTATTACAGTTTTCCGGGCGCGCTCCGGTTACTGAAACGTTCCCGTTCCTACGAAAGCTTTTGCAAACTATTTTCACGTTTCAGCAATTTCCTATATTGTAATGGAACGCCACAGCCTCGTCAATAGAAAATCGGAATTAATCACGTTTCAGCAATTTTTATTAGAATATTATCGGATTTCCCGCCACAGATATTCATTTTTTTATCCCACATTCAAGAATTCTGCAGTACACGACTATTTTAGATTTATGCCAAACCCGTTGTCCCTCTAACAAGAGGGTTGATGCCCATGTTCAAAGAGCGCTCTGAAAGCATTAATAGGTGCTTTCAGAGTTTTTCTGTTTATAGTTCAAAAACGATACCCAAGGACAGGCAACATCGAAAATCACTTATCTATCAAGAAAGGTATTCACTGTCATCTCAATACATTGTTTCTCATTCACTCTGAGTGCACGATACTTTGTTATCAATGATGCTTCTCCCTCGTTCAGCGAATAATCTTCTGTCCGTTCCATTTTGCGCTTCACATCTGTATGACCAACAATGTAATCAATGGAAGTGTTGAAATAGTCTGCCAAACGTTTGAGAATCTCTATTTCAGGTTCAATATTGTGATTCTCGTATTTGTTAATGGAAGGCTGACTTACACCTATAGCATCTGCCAAGCGCTGCTGACTAATACCAAATTCTTTACGCAATAGTTTTAAGTTTGGCAACATTTTTCTTTTCCTCCTTAAGCTATTTTAACAACTAAGAAGAATAAAGAAAAAATCCCAATATGACTTATTGACAACAACTAATGTGAATAATATAATCTGTATTGTTTAAGTTTTTCTTCGTGTACAGCAAGGGAATGATTGATTTGTTATGAAAAATTGTTTCATATTTATCAAACGTTTATTGTCTGTTATTCTGGATTTTCTTGTTATCCTCTGCATCATATTTCTTCTGCTTAACCTATTTGGGGTTCACCCTTTTATCGTGCAAACAGGTTCAATGGAGCCGTCAATGCCACAAGGTTCTCTGTGCTTTATTGATACGAAATACAACTTCACTTACATCAAAAATGGAGATGTGATTGTCTATGAGGCAACGGACAACATATGGGTCACTCACCGTGTTATCGAAAAAGACGGGCTCTACGCATTAACTAAAGGTGATGCTAATCCAACCGATGATGGATTCAAGGCAAATGTGTGGAACTTCAAAGGAAAGGTATTGTTCTCACTTCCCTTGCTTAACTATCGCGCTTGCTTTTTCTAGAATGTTTTCAATACTAGAAAGCTTTTTTTCCAAAGAGGCAATTTTCTTCTTTAATGCGGTAATTTCACCAGTTTTTTCAACCAAAATAGAGACCAATTGAGATGGATCTGTTTCAGATGTAGTTCCGTTTATGTCGGAACTTTCTTCAGATGTAGTCTTGGTGTTTTTCTTTGGCCGGGTTGGCAGCAAAGCTCCTGTTTGAGGGTCCCTTTTCCCAAGAAGCTTTCGTCTCGCCTTTACCTTGCCAGTGCCTTTTTCCCTATACGAATGAGATTCGTATACATAAGTAATCCCGGTTCTCTTGTCGAAGCAATCAATGATAGCCAAATTCTACCTCCGAACGCATTATAATGCATAACTACAATTTCAGTCAAGTGGATTCGGAATTTTTTCGCATAACTGCCCTGACGGCAGATTTGCCTTGGAATGGCTGTTTTTTCTGGCGTCGCCTCCTCGGTTTTATCTGTGGAAGAGGTGGCATAAAGATTAAGCATTTAGAGATGTCTATCGTTACAGTAAAAATATATCACATTCTGCTTGTAATAGCATCTTATATTTTCGTCTGAAACAGAAAAGATTCATCACCATCATGGTGATGAACCTTGAATGAGAAAATGCTTAGATCTTTGAACTCTCCAGGATATCTTTGAAAACACCTTTATAAGTTGACTGGTATGCTATCGTTATATAACCATTCCGGATCAATATCAATGTTTCCTGGCCATGTAACACAGCCGTACTGAACAAATGCTTTTGCCAAAAACGTTGGCTCTTTTAATTGTATGTAACATTTGCGCGTAAAAAGAGGGGTTAAATCAAAACTTCGCCGTTCTCCATTAGAAAATGTTACTAGAAGCGAATCGTTTCCTACAACATGGACATCAACAGCATCTGGAGGAAGCATATTCATTTTGCAATCCCTCATTTCAACGGCTCGATCTTGTAGAGCATTTCATCCTGCATTGCAAGTTCCCAGTCTGCAGCCAGCTCATCCTGATGTATCAATGTCCAGGCTTTAACAAAAGATGCTTGCTTTGGAGGCAAATTGCCAGCAATAATATCACCATTAAAATTGACTTCTGCTTTATTATCCCCATAACGAGCATGAAAATGAGGAACATGGTGCTGCCCCGATTTTTCCCAGTACATTGATATAATAATGCCGTAAAACATTGAAATCGTTGGCATAACAAACTCATACTCCTTTTCATAACTTGGATTAAAAAAATAAAGGCCTCTGTAATTCAATGCAGAAAATGCAAAGGAGAACGGAAAATCCGTTCTTCTTTGCATTTAATTTGATTATTTACCAAAATAGCGGTCAAGGAGTCCCTTGAAGGCTTTGCCGTGGCGTGCCTCGTCACGAGCCATCTCATGAACGGTGTCATGAATTGCATCGAGATTGAGCGCTTTGGCCTTCTTGGCCAGCTCGGTCTTGCCGGCGGTTGCGCCATTCTCGGCATCTACACGCATCTCAAGATTCTTCTTGGTGGAGTCGGTGAGAACCTCGCCCAGCATCTCGGCAAACTTGGCTGCATGCTCTGCCTCTTCGTAGGCAGCCTTTTCCCAGTAGAGACCAATCTCAGGATAGCCCTCACGGAAGGCGACACGGCTCATAGCCAGATACATGCCAACCTCAGAGCACTCGCCGTTGAAGTTCTCACGCAGTCCCTGCTTGATCTCTTCGGGAACGTCCTTGGCAATGCCAACAACATGCTCAGCTGCCCAGACGAGATCGCCGGCCTGTTTGGTGAACTTGGAAGCAGGCGCTTTACATACCGGGCACTTGAAATCCTCAGGAAGAGTTTCGCCTTCATACACATAACCGCAAATTCCGCAAACCCATTTAGTCATTTTTCGTTTCCTCCATTTTCGTGTTTTGTGTCTGATTCAGACAGTTAAAACAAATTCCGTATGAGATGACATCGGTTCGTTCAATCCGATGTCCGCTTTGCATCATGGCAACCGCAATCGCCTCACCTGCATCCCCAGGAATGTCGTAGAGTTTCCCGCATTGACTGCACCGAAAGTGCATATGCGGCTTTCTGACATACTCATATACGGATGCGCCGTGTTCAAGCGACAGGCGGTGGATGATGCCTTCCTCCGTCAGACGATCCAGGGCGCGATAGACCGTTGCCCGTCCGACATCGTTTATGCTTTTCAAAATCTCCTCCGCTGTAAGATGGACAGGAGAACCGGAGAGAACCTGCAAAACGCGCTCCATGAGTGGAGTCATTATTTCCTTCACTCTGGCCACATGTTGCACATCCTTTCTGATTTATGAGATTTTGTATCATCATTCTAAAGGAATGCCCCTATGTTAGTCAACACTAACTTTTTGAAAAAAGCTCCTCATCCGAAGATGAGGAGCTTTGCTAATTATTGTGCCGGCGTTCCTGTGGCAATGCCATATACCAGTGCAATGACAAGAAGAATCACGGTAATCACGATCACAATGTCAATGGTCCTGAGGGACACATTATCCTTGATCCGGTCGTAAACCTTATAGCGTGCCGGTCGCTTTCCCGTATCGCCATCTGAGGCAAGAGAACGCTCTGCGCGTTCCTTTGCTTGATCCATCTGGAGACGTTCTTCCCGTCCCTGATCCAAATGATTCATCTTACTTCTTCACGATATACTTACGTACGTCGATGGAGACGGCCAGGATGATGATGAGGCCGCGGATGATGTACTGGATATACGGGTTAACACCCAGGAACTGAAGTGCGTAAACGATTGCCTGAAGAATGATGGCACCAATGACGACACCCTGGATGGTACCAACACCACCGGAGAAGGAAACACCACCAACGACAACCGCGCTGATCGCGTCAGTCTCGTAGTTGAGACCTGTATTGGCACCGACAGATGTAATACGGGCTGCCTCAAGGAAGGAGGAAATACCATACAGAATACCGGCCATGAGATAGACCAGCATGATGGTCTTTGCAACGTTAACACCAGAAACCGCTGCCGCTTCCTCGTTGCCGCCGACGGCAAACATGTTCTTTCCGAGAGTTGTCTTGTTCCAGATGACCCAGACAATGATCGCCAGGACCAGGAAGTAAAGAACAACAAAGGGAACACGGACATCGCCGATTTTGAAAGCGCCAGCTGCAATGTTCAGGAAGCCCTGATCAAAGGTGGACAGCGCCTGTGCTGTACCGGAGGGCTGTGATTCGATGTAGAGGCAGTTTGCACCATAGGCGATCAGCTGAGTGCCCAGGGTGACGATGAAGGCGTGCAGGTGAAGCTTTGCAACACCAAAGCCGTTAACCATTGCAAACGCGACGGCAATGGCGATGGAGGAGAAAAGCGGAACCAGCAGGCCGAAGCCGCCCAGTGAATTCACCATGGTGGGGAACATACGGGAGGCATAGGTGGAGGACTGAACAAGGGAGGCCGTGATCGCAGCCGAGAGGCCGACGACACGTCCGATCGACAGGTCAGTACCGGCAAGGACGATGAGTCCCGCGCAGCCGAGGGCCAGAATGCCCTTGGTCGATGCGTTCTGCAGAATGTTCAGAATGTTGTTCATCGACAGGAAGTCCGGACGGATAACGGAAACCACAATCAGGATCAGTCCAAGGATGATGAACAGCGCATAGTTGAGGAAGAAGGTTGTGACCTTGGCCACATTCGGGTTTGCCGCACGGGTTCTGGCCCGGGGCTTGATATTCATTGACAGAATCAGGAAATAGACGCAGGCAATGACAACCAGAATGATGCCGATGAACATCACGACGACCGCATTGGTCATGTGTTTGTTCTGGAGAAGTGACGGGATGACACCCCTGTACATTTCAAGCAGGGTCGTATTTGCTGCCAGTTCCTGATACTCCGCCTCATCCACACCGAGCTCTGCCATTGCCATGGCATCGCGCATGGGATCGCTGGTTGCACGATCCTTGATGAGATCATTATAGTTCTCCGCAGTGACCTCGGGATTTACACTCTGCGCATAGGCAAAGAACTTATCCCTGTCCTTGGAATTGGCAACCGCGGTCTCATATGCTGCACGCTTGTCGACAGCAGCACTGACATCAGAGGAATTCAGTCCCAGTCCGGAAAGGAAGCCCTTCATGTTGTCCGCACCGATAGCGCTGATGTTGCCAAGCTCATTCAGAGAATCCGGGTTCTGAATGTAGGTCATTGCATTTTTCTCGGTTGTCCCCATCATGCGAGCAGCATTGCTGTAGATGTTCGTTCCTGTAACACCATACACGATGCACGCAATTCCGACAACCAGTACGACCAGCATCACAATGCTGGGTATTCTCATTTTCATATTATTAATCCTCTCCAAATAACCTGAATTTAGACGTACTTGGCTGCCAGAGCCATAATGGTCTCCTGCTCACCCGGAATGCCGCCGAAATCAACACCGCGGACAACCGTGCCGGCCAGCCGGCCATTTGACATGACCAGAATACGATCACAGATGCCAAGAAGCTCCGGCATTTCAGAGGAAACCATCATGACGCCTTTCCCCTGCTCTGCCAGATTCAAAATCAGCTGATAAATTTCATACTTGGAGCCAACGTCAATACCACGGGTAGGCTCATCCAGAAGAAGAACATCCGGGTTGGTCAAAAGCCATCTGCCGATAATGACCTTCTGCTGGTTACCGCCGGAGAGGCTCTTGATGTGCGTCTTCTGAGAAGGCGTCTTGACCTTAATGGATTCAATGACCCAGTTTGTATCCTCGGTCATTTTCTTGCCGTTCAAAAGCAGCTTTCCATAGCTGTTGACGTTTGCAATGATGGAATTAAAGAGGATGTTCGCCTCACCGAAAATTCCGGTAGCGCGGCGCTCCTCCGTAATGAGTGCAAAGCCGTTGCTGCGGGCTTCATCCGTAGTTACGTTCTCAATCTTTTTCCCACGCATGGTAATCTCACCGCCGTTGCGCGTGAAATAACCAAACAGGGTATTCAGCAGTTCTGTACGTCTTGAGCCAACAAGGCCGGCTACACCCAGGACCTCGCCCTCATGCAGTTCAAAGGAAACATCATGACAGGTCGGCTCGTACATGCCGCTCATATTCTTTACCTGGAGCAAGACCTTCCCCGGCTTATTGTTCTTAGGCGGGAAACGGTTGGACATTTCGCGGTTGACCATCAGGCGGATGATCTCATCCGTACTGAGTTCGCTGGCCGGTTTGGTTGAAACCCACTGGCCATCACGCATGATGGTGACATCGTCGGAAATCCGAAGAATTTCATCCATCTTATGGGAAATATAGATGATGCCAACACCATCAGCGGTAAGCCGGTTCATGATTCTGAACAGGTGTTCAACCTCGTCCTCTGTCAGTGAACTGGTCGGCTCATCCAAAACCAGAATCTTTGCATTGTAGGAAACCGCCTTGGCGATTTCTACCATCTGGCGCTTTGAGACGGAAAGCTCGCCAATGATCTGCCGGGGATCTACGTCAATCTCCAGGCGCTCAAAAACGGCTTTGGTCTCGTTATACATTTTCTTGGTATCCACCGTTCCCATTTTGGTCAGCGGGAACCGGCCAAGCCAAACGTTTTCCATGACGTTGCGACGAAGCACCTGGTTCAGCTCCTGGTGCACCATGGCCACGCCGTTATCGAGCGCGTCCCGCGGGCTCGAGAAAACGACGTCCTTGCCGTTCATCCGGATCGTTCCGCCATCCTTGGTATAGATACCAAACAGACACTTCATCAGTGTCGATTTGCCCGCACCGTTTTCACCCATCAATGCATGAACGGTGCCGGCTCTCAGCTGCAGCTTAGCATGGTCCAGTGCCTTGACGCCCGGGAACTGCTTCTCAATGTCCATCATCTCAAGGAGATAGGTATTGGTCTTTGACGTCTCCACTGGTGCCTTAGCAGCATTTGAAGAATGTTGCTCGGACATGCTCAATCACCACTCTCTACGATATTCTGCTTTCGGTTACTCCGAAATATCAGAAAAGGTTCCGGCAGCCGAGCCGCCGGAACCCAACTTTAAACGAATCTAATCAGATGCGTTGATTCCGGATTACTTAACCTCGGTGATCTTCGCATACGGAATACGAACAGAGTATCCATCAGCTGCCAGCGGATAATCTGCCTCGATGCCATCCAGCCATGTGCCGGTGGTGAGGTAGTTCATCATGATGCGGATGTTTGCTTTGCCCATTGCATCGCCGTCCTGCTGAACGGTAGCAGTCATCTTGCCAGCCTTGATCGCTTCGAAAGCAGCGTCGGTTGCGTCAACACCGATAACGGTGATGGCCGGGTCGCCTTCGTTGCCGGTGTTGTAACCGGACTGATTGAGAGCAGCAATAACGCCAATAGCCATATCGTCGTTGTTGGCGAATACGACTTCGATTTCCGGATGTGCAGACCAGGTGGCCAGCATCTTGTCGTTAGCCTGAGTGGTATCCCAGTTGGCTACGATGATTTCAGAAACCATCTCGAGCGGAACGCCCAGCAGCTTTGCGGTCTCCTCGGAATAAGCGGTACGGGCAATGGCCTCTGGGTTGTTCGGCTCGCCTTCGAACTCAACAAACTGAACAACGCCGTCACCGTTCAGGTCGATGGCTGCCGGATCGGCTGCCCACAGATCGGAAAGGATTTCGCCCTGCATATCGCCGGCCTCACGCGGGGTGGTGCCGATGAAGATGGAACCGGAGTCAACAACGACGCTCTGTACGGTTTCCTCGGAAGGCTCTTTGTTGTAGAACAGGAACGGGATTTCCGCATCCTTGAACAGATCAACGAGAGTCTGGCCGGAGGCAACCTCTGCCAGGTTGATGATAACGAAGTCAGGCTTCTGACCAACGATCTGGTTGGCCTGCTCGACCTGCTTGGACATATCATCAGCTGCGTCATACATGGTCAGGTTGATGGTAACGCCCATCTCCTGTCCAATCTGCTCAGCATACTTGGTCATGGCCTGACGGACGGAAGAGCCATACGTATCGTCATACTTCCAGATCAGAGCACGAACATCATAAGAGTCCTTCGCCTCTGCCAACGCTGCTACAACGCAAAGAGACATTGCCAGAACGAGAACGAGTGCCAGGATTTTCTTCATAAGAAAATATCCTCCTTTTTTATTTATTTCCATGGGATTAGCTCCCTGAAAACCATGTTAGCTGCCGCGGATACATTGCTACTTGGCGGACTTTTTTATATCGTCTATAAATCAAAGATTATGTTAGAAGTAGTATACCGATATCCCATGCTGCTGTCAAGAAGATTTTTGAGATAATTGCTGATTATCTTTCCTCAAGAAAGTCCATTTTGTTTTGCCTGTTTGCCATGCAATTTGACCTCAGTATTTGACTCTGTCAGTATTCCACGACGGGCATATTCCCTCATGCCCCAGGTTTAGTTTGCCATGCTTGCCTTTTTCTCCTCATATCCTGTTACAAGATTGTCCCTTGGTTTTATACCATTTTCAATTCCCTTCTCATAGATCGTAATCCAATCCTGATCAGAAAGATCATAATACATCAAAAGCTTATAGAGTGTAACTTCGCTTTCAAAGTCAAACTTCTCATTCATTGCAAAGTTGTACGCATCGTCCAGCATTCCGAGCGAGGTATACAGCCTGACGACGAACTTCCCGGTTGTTTCAAACCGACCTCTTGCAAGAAGCTTTTCCTCTGTCAGCATGAAGGATGCCTTTCGATAAAAAGCATTGTATTTTGTCTTTATCGGCTCAAACTGCTTTTTTACAATTTCAAGAGCATGCTTTTTCCTCTGCTTTGTGGAAAGTGACGCAGCAAAGACTCTCGGCATCATGTTGCTTGACGTCATATAGTCGACAGAACCATTGCAGCCGACATAGATCACCTTATCAAGCACATCCTCCTGGTACCCGCCCACTTTGACTCTTTCGCAAAGTTCAGCATAAAATGCTTCCTGATCCTCGAATCCGGCTGTATGGAATGTATCTGTTGTTGCAAATGTATAGATTGTCGTTCCACGGCCCAGAATATCGTAAAGATCACAAAGTAAAAGCGTTGCTTTGTTATATTCCTCGGTTCCCTCATCATATTCCCGAAGCTCCCGGAGAAATGCCTTCACTGTATTGCGCCAGTTCGAGCGTTCCTTTTTGGATATACTCCGGTTGGCATAGTAATAGTTCCCTTCTCTGGCATTCGATACGAATGCTTCAATTTCCTCCTCAAGCTTGGAAATATCCTGTTTGAGTTTTTCAGGCTTTTTCGGCTTTGCGCTGCTATCCCCCATCCCGTTTTCCACATAGAAATCAATTTCATCTTTGGCCGTTTTGGGAAGTTTTCTGTACATCATGCTGAGAAGCTTGATTTTATCCTCCTCCGGCCATTCTTTAATTGCCCTTCTTACCTCTTCAATTTTCATCTCGATATCCTTTCTGTCGATGAACTATACTCAATCAAAATCCCTTCATCACCCGATAGGGCAGATGTGCCTCATCAAAGATCCCGGCAAAGACTGCCGGATCCTTTGTTTCATCAAATTCGGGATGGTATTGTTTCCCGACCATTCCATACTTGGCGCCTGCCGCTCTCTGATACGGAAGCACCTCAATACGGACCAGCGCAGATGCATCTTCAAGCAGCTCCGCTACGCGCATGAAGTGTTCCCTGTTGTCATTTACCCCAGGGATTGTCGGCATCCGCAGGATAAAGGGGACCTCGCCAGCGGTAAGCATTCTGAGATGTCGCAGGACAACCTCCGGGTCTGCTCCGGTAAAATGGCGAAGTGCCTCAGAATCTGAAACCTTCCAGTCCATCATGACAAGGTCAACGCTGGCTAGTGCATCCCTGAAAACCGCATCTCCGACACAACCACTGGTTTCAATGGCTGTATGAACACCTTCCAGCAGCCGAATGGTTTCAGAAACAAATGGCCACTGAAGCAGCGGTTCACCTCCTGAGAACGTGACACCACCCCCGGACATGTCATAGACATCCCGATCCCGCAAAAGCCGGGCCGCCAGTGCCTCAGGCGTATACCGTTGGCCGACGATACGCCGAAGCCCTGCTCTGCAGACCGGAATGCACCTGCCGCAGAGAATGCAATGCGCGGGCGAGGGGCAAACAGCCTGGCAGCGTCCACAATGCGTGCAGGCGGCAACGCTGACCATCAGCTGCGGCTCCGGCGACAGCCCCTCCGGATTGTGACACCACTGGCAGGACAGAGGACATCCCTTCAAAAAGACCGTATTGCGGATGCCCGGACCATCATAAACCGCGAATTCCTTGATGTCAAAAACGACACCTTCCTGTCCGTTCATACCGACAGCTCCACTCGCCGGATGATGTGATCCTGATAGCACTTGTCCAGTTCAACGAAGTATCCGCTCCAGCCCCAGACTCGCACAATCAGGTTCCGATAGTTTTCCGGATGCAGCTGTGCATCCAGCATCCGTTCCCGATTGACGGTATTGAGCTGCAGCTGATGTCCGCCCCGCGTGATAAACAGCCGAATCAGCTGTGCCACTTTTGTGATCGCCTCCTCCTCACGGAAGACGGTATCCGAAAACTCAATGGTCAGCGGACCGCCGTTCATGGTGCGCATCAGGTTGGGCTTTGAGAAGGACTTGATGAGCGAGATCGGACCATTCATCTTGATGTTCAGCGAGGGCGAATAATTTGCCGGCAGTGGCACGCCCTTCTCTCTGCCGTCTGCAGTGGCCCCAAGCTCATTGGCATGGAAGATGTAGTACATGGCCGAGCCCGTGCCGGCGCGAACAATGCCGCCCCGCTCATTGTGCAGCCCTTCCACCGCATCCGCAAAGGTATCCAGCAGCCAGGCCATCTCCCCATCCGCCGCGTCATCATCGTTGCCGACCTTGGGACAGTGGTTTTTGAGCGTGTCTCTCAGGGAATCATATCCCTCAAAGTTTGCCGCCATTGCTGTAAGCAGCACTTCCGGCTTCAGGCTTCCTTCAAACACTTCCCTCTTCACGGCCGCCAGCATGTCCGCTGCAGGGGCCACGCCCGTTCCATGAAACCCGAAATTGTTGTATTTGCATCCAAGAGAAATGTCCCGGCTTTCCTCAACACAGCCGTCAAAGAACAGGGACAGATAGGGTGATGGGATAAAATAGAGGTTTTTCCGCTCTGCGAGCGTCTTTCGCACATCTTCGAAAATCGCCTCTCGAATGTTCGCGCGCAGCTCATCCATGGACGTGCAGTCCGCAAGATGTGCCCTGATTTGGGCATCCACAATGTTGGCAAACGGGAGCGCACCAATATTTACAATATCCATTGCGCGTCCGGGAATGATGAATTCCCAGCAGGCAGCCACCACGTAGTTTTCTGCATCCTCCGGCGCATATCCAAGGGCCTCGAGTGCCGGTATTGCCACATCGTCATTTTCGTACTGCGGAAAGCCCAGACCCAGACGGGTCAGACGGGTTCCCATCTCATAGATGTCAAGCGGTGTATTGCGATTGACCCGCAGGTTAATCTTTGGATCTATCAGGCGCAGATCACCGGACGCCTCAAGACACATGCGGGACAGGAGATTAAATCCATCTCGTCCCTCCACGGCACCGCCAAGTACCATGCTCTGCCCGTTATCGCCCTGCTGCATCCCCGGATAGAGATCGCTGTCTCTGTTGCAGGCGAGGAAAAAGGCCTCAAGATGCTCAAAGGAGCTCTCCCCCGTTTCCCGTCCTTCTTCAAGGTCACACTGCAGATATGGAAACATATACTGGTCAAAGCGTCCAAGTGTATTGTGATAATCTCCCTCACACCACATGGCAAAATGCAGAATCCGAAGGCTTTGCAGCGCTTCCAGGAAAGTCCTGGGCGGATAGGCGGGGACACGTTCAAGCCGTTCTGCAAGATCAGTGCGTCCCATGTTGCGTGCTACATCTGCATACCGTTTCGTGAGATCAAGGATCGCATCAATGCTGAT
>JAFUZM010000281.1 GCA_017476605.1 Clostridia bacterium | reverse complement strand
CGGAAGCGGATGATATCCTGGAACATGGGTTCAAACAGGGGTTCAAACAGGGGTTTACACAGGGACTCAAACAGGGGCGCGAACAGCAGCTCGAAGAACAAATAGATAATGTAGTGGCTCTTTTCAAATTCCTGTACGCTAATGGAAGAGCGCAAGATGTACAGAAAGCAACAACGGATTCTAAATTACTCAAAAAAATGATCAAAGACTTTTCAAATGGAAAACTTGAAGAAAAGAGCAACTGAGCTAGAAAGACCATGGTTTCCCTCCGATCCCATCTCCATCTACGAGGTTCATGGCGGTGCGGAGGGGATTTGTCTAAAGTGAAAACACAGGAATCTCAATGCAATCCACCACATAGCCGTCATCTGTTCGGATAAGGATGAGGCGCTCCATTTCTATCATGACATTCTAGGGCCCAATCATCAGATCCAGTTTTCGCCAGGGACGTGGTGACTGGAAGATCAATCTGAGGCTGAATGACACCACCGAGCCGGAGCTGTTCATCATGGAGGAGCGGCCGGCATGCGTGAGCAATCCGGAAGGTTACGATCTGCGCTACCTGGTGTTTTCTGTTCCTTCTGTGAAAGAGACGGTTCATGATCTGGAAGGGAATGGCATAGCCAGTGAACCGGTACACTTGGATGCCTCAACGAATAAGCTGATGACGTTCTTTCTGGATCCGGATGGATTGCCGATTGAAATATATGAGTAGTGGTGTAAAGTCCTAAATAATGGTTTCCTTCGCACAGTTTGGGAAACTGCTCGGGATACAAAATGCTTTTGGAAGGTGAGGCGATTTCCAGAAACGGAGGAGCCTCGATAATGTTAGACCGAGGACGCAAACACTGGCTACAGTATCAGCAAGACGATCTGCATTTTTCTGGAATCAATTGATATAACAGGCAGAGGAACCATATCAAATACGATATGGTCTTGGCGTGAAGCTGACGCTTGACAGAACGGCTTGGCAAATCAGCAAGCAGGATGGACATGCAGAGGAGTTTGTCAGGTGACGAGCACTGACAAAAGTCACTACGCCGAAAGACCAGGTTGCTCGTAAAAGGAGGAAGGACAGCGTGAATACGGAGAATCTTCATGAACTGATTAACCGGTACGAGTCAAAACTTGATTTTCTTTACAATTCGGAGCACCATGAACTGTTTAAGTGGAAAGCCGTCAAAACCTGGAGAGAGGAATGGAATAAGCCGGAATCGAGCTTTTTGTCATTCGCAGAACGCTATACAGCGGCCAGGAAAGACTTCTCCCTGTTTATTGACAACAGCAGGATGCATCCCTCTGCCGGAGTATTGAAGCTTTGGGAAAAGGAACCGGAAACGGTTGAGCAGATGTTTCGGAAACTGTGGGCTGGAGAGGCAGGGAAAGATATAGGAGCCGTGCAGGAGAGGATGGATACGTTCCTTGATGTGTACGAATCGCTTCGGGGAAAGTATTTTCCGGGAAACTGGTCCTATAAACAGGACCGACATTCCGCCTCTGTGTATCTTGTCATGAACGATCCGGAAACCCACTATGTGTTTAAAAGCAAAGATGCACAGGAAATGGCACGGGCTATTGATTTTGGGTTTGATATTGGTGCTGGCAGGCACTTCAGTCTTGCAAACTATTATCGCCTGTGTGAAACCATTGTGGCAGCACTACGAGAGCATGATTCCCTGCTTGAGAAGCATTTCAGCAGATTATCGGATGCATACTATTATGATAAAAGCCTGCATCTCCTGGCCTTTGATCTCATGTACTGTTCTCGAACATATCATTTCTACAATGGATTGGTGGTTTCTCTGACCAGCAAGGCCAAACGGAAAACTGAGGACCAGATGACGGCAGAGAAGCTTGCAAAGAAGGATGAAGAACGTCTGGCCAGAATTGAGGCGATTCTGCAGGAAATAGACGAGCTTGAGACGAGCACGGATGGATGCGAGGATATCTCTTTGATAGGAGTGCAGGTGACATCGACGCAGTTTGGAACAGGAACTGTGATTGAGCAAGAGATTAACAGAATCACGGTGCAGTTTGAAAACGATCAAAAGGCATTTGTGCTTGATCGGAAATTTCCATCACGTCCGCGGTTTGAAGATGATGAAAGCATTGTTGAACTATTTACTGCATATGGCCATGCCAGAGAACAAATCAAGCGGCTGCAAAAGGAATTGGAAAGGCTTCAAAATAAGGGATAAAACCGGCTTCAAGAAGCAGGTTGGAGAAAGAGAAAGTGCCGATATCCAAAAACGATGAAGACAGGGAGGACACAGAGGTTTGTTCGCCATCTCGCTGTGTGTGGATGCCGTTTCCCGGTCTTTTTGACAAAGATAAGATGGATACGGTATCAACCGGCAAAGGAAGAATGGCGGGAACCATATCGGTTTTGTTGAGTCCGTAAAATGACTGGCGTGTTTACAAACAGCTACGAGATCACTACAAGGTTTCTGAGAGATTGCTGTGAAGAGCGTGCAATAACAAAACAAGCGAAAAAGGCAGATGAACACATGGATCGACAATTTCGAATGCGTTGTGAGGCTATGGGAGAACCTTGTAAATATGGCTCATCATTCATTGGCATGACGATGTTTTTTCGGCTTATAAGAATGTGTATTAGCAGATCGTTTCATCAAGAGACACAGATGATGTTGTGAACGCAGCAGGCATATGATACAATATGGACAGGTACAACAGTATACTGTCTGGATTCTAAACAACACCGAAGACAGCCCTGTGCTGTTAGAAGATAAGAGATGGATCAGGGCTGTTTGCTTGTACTACCATGATAAGACGAACGATGAAGAGATGAAAAATACACATAGGAGATATGGACCATCTGGTAAGATTGAGATGATCTTAAGAGTTTGAATAAACTTATAAAATAATCTGTCAATTGGTTGGAAGAAAGGAAATCTGTAGGATGGGAATTTATTTAAATCCTGGAAAAGATGCCTTTGAAGAGGCTATCAACTCAGATATTTTTATTGATAAAACTGAGATGATTCATTATCTGAATAGAGTGGCAAGGACTGAACAGAAGTATGTGTGCGTTTCAAGGCCCAGACGTTTTGGAAAGTCTATGGCGGCAAATATGATTTGCGCATATTATGACCGTGAGGCAGACAGCAGAGCTCTTTTTGAAAAATGCAGGATAAGTAAAGTTAAACAAGGTGCAAACTCGTTAAAATGGGATGAGTATCTTGGGCGGTTTGATGTGATAAGGCTTGTAATGACAGATTTCTTTAAAAAAGGAAATACTGTCGATAACGGTCTTGCGAAACTTCAAAAACTCATTATGAGAGATCTGGTAAGAGCGTATCCGGATGTCGATTTTTTTGACAGGGACGATTTACTGCAATCATTTCAGGACGTTTATTCTGAGCAGAAAACTCAATTCGTAATTGTCATAGATGAATGGGATGCTGTTTTCCGTGAATATAAGGATGATAAGGAAGGTCAGGAGAAATACGTCCACTTTCTTCGAAACTGGCTGAAGGACAAGGTGTACGTTGCTCTCGCATATATGACAGGTATTCTCCCTATTAAAAAGTTTGGGAAGCATTCTGATCTCAACATGTTTGATGAGTACTCCATGACCAATCAGATGCAGTTTG
>JAFUZM010000280.1 GCA_017476605.1 Clostridia bacterium | reverse complement strand
TGGGTGAATATTGAATTATTAAATCAATTAAAGGATTCAGAAACAATATTGAAGTCTATTGATGCTGATGAGAAAAATAATCAACTTTCTAGCTTGGAAGTGGGTTCTTATATCACCTTCGGTTCTTATGAACAAGATAACGACATGTCAAATGGTAAAGAAGACATAGAGTGGCTTGTGCTAGCAAAAGAAGATAATAAAGTACTTGTTATCAGTAAATATGGATTAGATTGTGAAACGTACAATACTCCTGAAAAGGCTACATGGGAAACTTGCACTCTTCGAGGATGGCTGAATGAGACATTTTATAGATCTGCATTTAGTAAAGAAGAAAGAGAGAGGATACTCCTTTCTAGAGTTAAGGCGGATAATAATCCTGAGTATGATACATCACCAGGAAAAGACACAATGGACAAGGTATTTCTCCTTAGTATAGAAGAAGCAAATAAATACTTTGACTCGGATAGTGAGCGACAGTGCAAAGGAACATCCTATTGCTTAGCACAGAGTACATTTGTTTGGAATGAGGGTATTGGAACATGGTGGCTTCGTACTCCTGGCAGCTTAACCATATATACTGCGGAAGTTGCTGTCTCTGGTCACGTTATTAATAGTGGTTCTACAGTATACAATAGTTCGACTTTTGTGCGTCCTGCTTTATGGCTGGATCTAGATATATCAATTCATGCGCCATTACCGATACAAATTATTCAAAATCCTAAAGGCAAATGTACTGCCAATAAGGTTAATATTCGTGAGAAACCTGAAATGGGAGGAAGATCATTAGGGGTATTAAACAAAGGTGATAGCCTTGAAATTCTTAGTGTTAATGGAGAATGGTGTGAAATTCAAACTGCAGAGAAAACAGGATATATAAAAACACAGTATATTGATTTCGGCGAAGAGAAAAGCGATTCATTTGACCTAGAAGTAGAATCTCAAGAGGTCAGAACCATTGAAGGTAATTCAAAAGATGAATTGGCAGAGGGAAAAGGTACAGAGGTTGGTTCCTATATTTTCTTCGGAACCTATGAGCAGGATAACGATACATCGAATGGAGTAGAACCTATAGAGTGGATCGTATTGGCTAAAGAAGGCAATAAAGCTCTTATTATCAGCAAATATGTACTGGATAATCAAAAGTTCAACGATACTTCTATTGATGTCACATGGGAAACATGTTCTCTAAGAAAATGGTTAAATGAAACATTCTTTCAGTCTGCATTCAGTGATGAAGAACAAGGAAGAATACTCAGTTCTGCAGTTACAGTAGATAAGAGTCAAGCGTATGTTTCATTATCAGGGAATAACACAATAGATAAAATATTTTTGCTTAGCGTTTCTGATGTGGATAATTATTTTATTCGGGATAGCGATCGGCGGTGTCAGGGAACACCTTATAGCTATAAGCAAGGAGCATATAGGAGTCAATTTGGACATTGCATGTGGTGGCTTCGTTCATCCGGACGCAATGGCAATACTGCAGCACTGGTTTATGGTGATATGAATTTTAAGGCTGGCTATTCTTTTGGGCAAAATGTGACCAAAGAATATGGCATTCGACCTTCTTTGTGGATTAGTCTTGAATGAGTCTTTGATTTACGCATTGGAGTTGTAAAGCACATTCAAATGAAATAAGCCATTGGAGTTGCTCAAGTGATTTTTAAGAATGAGTATTTTGATGAAGAAAAAGAAATCAATGGCCTGAGATAAAAAAGTATTTCTGGTGTTTTAGTGGAAACCATGCTCATGAAAGCGCTTGAAGGCAAGACTAATTGATGCCGAATATCTTGGAGTTTATAGGGAGCATCTGAAGAGGTGGTTGGCTAATTGTCAGCCCTACCTGGCTTTCCGGCTAGGCGATCATCTTTTCTGCTCCATGATAAATCTATTTTGGCATGAGAGCGGATTGCTAAAGCTGTTTAACTAATGTACCCGAAGAAGCCTAAAAAACAATTATGACGGGATCTTTAACTGACTAGGAAGAAACAAAGAAAATATGAGAGGGAGGGACATACAATGGGGAATAATTCCTTAATTGAGAAATACGAAAAGATATGTTTTGCGTGTATGAGCCCCCTCTCCGAACCAAAACAGAAATGTGAAAAGTGCGGCTATGACAACAGCCTTCGCAATAATGGTGTAGCGTATCTTTCAGATTGCATTCTCCATGACCAGTATGCAGTAGGAAAGGCACTTGGTCGTGGCGGATTTGGAATTACATATATTGGTTATGATCTGTTGCTGGATCGAAAGATTGCAATTAAAGAGTATTATCCAGCAGATATCAGTCGAAGACATCCGGACACGAAAGAAATTGGACCATTAGATGAGCAATCTGAGAAGGCTTTCTATGATGGCATTGCGAGAGCCAAGAGAGAAGCTGGCATTGCAGCTCGAATGGAAGGCATTCCCAATATTGTCAGAACATACAATGTAATTGAGACAAATGGATCCGTCTACATCATTATGGAGTATGTCGATGGCATGACACTGACACAGTATGTCAGAAGAAATGGTGGGAAGCTGCCTTGGATGAAGGTTTGGCCTATGGCCAAACCGATTCTTAAGGCACTTCACACTGTCCATTTGCAGGGAATTGTTCATAAGGATGTCAGCCCGGACAATTTAATGGTGCGTCGAAGCGATGACAGCATGGTGCTTTTAGACTTTGGCGCAGCACAGATGGTTACGACCGGGAAAACAGAGCATTCTGTAAACATTCGTCCTGGATATGCGCCTCTGGAGGCATATAGCACTGTCGGGCAACAGGATGCCAGGACAGATGAGTATGCCATGATGGCAACTCTCTATTATGCACTTACAGGGAAACAACCGGAAAATCCGTTAAACATCGTCACTGGCGTAGAACAACTGACTCCTCCCAGTCAACTGGGAGCAGATATTCCTGATGAAGTAGAAAAAGTAATGATGAAGGGAATGTCTGTCAGAATAGAAGATCGATACGCCACAATGCAAAACGTCCTTGAAGCATTAGAAGATGCTCAACAGACAGGACGAACCAGAGCGGTATCTGAGGATGAAAGACGTATAGCTTTAAATGCATACACACCTGAAAAGAAAGGAACGGAAGAGAAAGGAAAAAGCAGCTCAAAGAGCACAGAAACAAAGAAGACAGATAGGGAAGAAGCCCAAAATTCAGGGGCAAACACCAAGAAGGGATCCAAAGGTGTTATTCCGATTGTTATAGGATTGGCAGTGGTGTCTCTTCTGGCGGTATTTCTAGTTTTCTTATTGCCCAGAATATCTGATACGAACAAGCAGCCGAATGTTTCGACAATAACTCAAACAGCAACACCGACAGCAACATCAACGCCGACAGCGACGCCGACAGCGACGCCAACGGCAACACCGACAGCAACATCAACGCCGACAGCGATGCCAACGGCAACACCAACGCCGACAGCGACGCCAACGGCAACACCGACACCGATGGCAACGCCTAAACCGACAGCGATGCCGACAGCAACACCGACAGCAACATCAACGCCGACAGCGATGCTAACGGCAACACCGACGGCAACGCCAACAGCGACGCCAACGGCAACACCGACGGCAACACCGACGGCAACGCCAACAGCAACAGCAACACCGACAGCGACACCGACGGCAACGCCGAAAGTGACACCGACACCGACGGCAACACCAACAGTGACACCGACAGCGACACCAACGCCAACGCCGACACCTACACAGATTGCAATGCCACAATTAGATGATGCTGCAGAGGAAAACCAACTATCCGAAGTGGTAGTAGGCTCTTATATTACCTTCGGTTCTTATGAGCAGGATAATGATCTTTCAAATGGTAAAGAGGATATAGAGTGGCTTGTGCTGGATTATGACGAAGAGAACAATGTAGCACTTCTGCTGAGTAAGTACTGTCTGGATGCAAAACCGTATAATATATCTTATGCAAATGTGACTTGGGAGACTTGTACTTTGCGAAAATGGCTAAATGGAGAGTTCCTGGATAAGGCGTTTAGTCAAGAAGAGATTTCAGCTATCTGTATAACTGTGGTGCGCAACGGTTCCTCGAAGGGATACAGCGGATGGAGAACCTTTGGAGGGAACAACACTGAGGATAGGATCTTTTTGTTAAGCTGCTCAGAGGCAAACAGGTATCTGGGAGTAACTTTAGATGACAAAAATAATATGAAGTCAAGAGCAATTCCGACAGCATACGCCAATGATGAGGGAGCTTCTCAGACCTACAAATATAAGACTGATGATGGTGATGCAGCGGCGTGGTGGTGGCTTCGGTCACCCGGCAGCCTTCGGAGCCGTGCGGCCTACGTCAACAATGTCGGCTCGCTCAGCAGCAGCCGCGTGAGTAGTGAGTCTGGCTGTGTGCGTCCGGCTTTGTGGGTGAATCTTGAATCATTAAATCAAGAGCTTACATCAAAGGTAACTGATGCTCCAAAACGCACATCAGAATCGATACTAATGCCGACACCGACCACGCCTCCTACTTCGATACCACAATTGGATGATTCCGATGAAGGTACAAATCAATTTTCTGAAGTAGGTTCCTATGTTACCTTTGGTTCCTATGAGCAAGACAATGATCTTTCAAATGGAAAAGAAGATATAGAGTGGCTTGTATTGGATTATGATGCAGAGAACAATCGAGCGTTTCTACTGAGCAAGTATGGATTGGACACAAAACCTTACAATACAGCCTATAAGAATGTAACCTGGGAGACTTGTACTTTGCGGAAATGGCTGAACAGGGAGTTTCTGAACGAAGCGTTTAGTGTTCAGGAACAGTCTGCTATCTGTATGACTTTGGTAGACAATAGTTCCTCACAGGGATACAGTGGATGGAGAACCTCTGGAGGACAAAATACGGAAGATTGGGTATTTTTACTAAGTTACGAGGAGACAAACAAGTATCTAGATGTAACGTATGAGGACGTTAATAATGTGCAATCTAGAGTGACTCCGACAGTATATGCGAAACAATCAGGTGCCTTTACGTCTAGCAACAATAAGACCTCTGATGGCATTGCAAATGGATGGTGGTGGCTTCGGTCACCCGGCAGCCTTCGGAGCCGTGCGGCCAACGTCCTCTATGACGGCTCGCTCAGCAGCCGCTACGTGGATGATGAGTCTGGCTGTGTACGTCCTGCTTTATGGGTGAATCTTGAATTGTTAAATCAAGAAGTATCATCAAAATCAACTAATGCTCCAGAACTCACACCAGAATTGACAACAACGCCAACGCTGACCGCGACTCCTGCGCCAACACCACAGTTGAATGATTCTGATGAAGGTACAAATCAATTTTCTGAAGTAGGTTCCTATGTTACCTTTGGTTCCTATGAGCAAGACAATGATCTTTCAAATGGAAAAGAAGATATAGAGTGGCTTGTATTGGATTATGATGAGGAAAACAATAGGGCACTCTTGTTGAGCCGGTACGGGTTGGATGCAAAACCATACAATGCAACCAATACAGACGTGACTTGGGAGACGTGCACTTTGCGCAGTTGGCTGAACGATGAGTTCTTGAATACGGCATTCGGTGTTGAAGAACGGTCTGCTATCCTTATGACCTCCGTAGATAACAGTTCATCGCAAGGGTACTGGAGTACTTCGGGAGGAAATAACACAAAAGATCGTATTTTTTTGCTGAGCTATGCGGAAGCAAAACGGTATGTGAATGTAACACAGCATTTGAATGTAACTAATTACTTTTCCGATATGGAATCAAGAGTGGTACCTACATCATACGCAATTGAGATGGGTGCTTTTGCGAGCGATGAACATGGAACGTGGTGGCTTCGGTCTCCCGGAAGCTATCAGAACAATGCAGCAAACGTCTATCTAGAAGGTTCGCTTAACAGCAGAAGTATCTACAGCGAATCTAGCTGCGTACGTCCGTCTTTATGGGTGAATATTGAATTATTAAATCAATTAAAGGATTCAGAAACAATATTGAAGTCTATTGATGCTGATGAGAAAAATAATCAACTTTCTAGCTTGGAAGTGGGTTCTTATATCACCTTCGGTTCTTATGAACAAGATAAC
>JAFUZM010000279.1 GCA_017476605.1 Clostridia bacterium | reverse complement strand
GGACAAGGAGTGCGCCAGGCGGATCATAGATTATGCAGAACTGCTGTTTTTGAGAGAATATCAGGTGGAACCAAGGAGATATTCCTTTGTCACGGATGAATTTTTAACCGGGTTTGAGCAACAGAGCATTAAAGAGGCAAACAGAAGGCAATCACGAGAGAAGATCGAAACAGGTGATGAGGAATCTAATGAGGAAAGCTCTCCCGAAGAGCAGTACAAGAAAGCACTTGAAAAAGCGGATAAGGAAATCAAGGGATTGCGTGATATGCTGCATGCAGAACGAAGAGATGCAAGCAAGGAATACGCAAAGCTTGAACAGGAACTGAAAGTACTTCGAATGGAGCATCGGGAACTGGCAGATCTCAGAGAATTGGTGTTCAATCGGGAAAATGAAGTCGATGAAAAAGCGCGCCAGAAAATTGACTATCCGTATACTGTTCGAAAGAACACGGTGGTTTTCGGTGGGCATGATTCTTTCCTGCGGGCCATTAAGCCAATGCTGAACAATGTGAAATTTATGGAGCTCGAGCAGTATGGTTTTGATCCCAATATCGTGCGAAATGCAGACGTGGTGTGGGTGCAAACCAACTGCATCAGTCACAGCCAGTATAAGAACATTGTGAAAATTGTAAGGACAGCCGGCGTTCAGCTGCGCTATTTTGGCTATGCATCGGCCGAAAAATGTGCGGAACAGCTGGTACTGGAAGACATGCGAGATTGATTCTTAGGCAGGTGTGAATATGCCTGATAATGATCTTGTTGTGATATCTCACTGGGAATCCAGGAGGATGAGTAGAAATACGACTGCTGGGGTGGAAATCTGGAATTTTGTAAACATGTCTCAATGGAATTAGTGCCATCTGTTTTATAGGGAGCACATTTTATCATGTGGACATGACCGCAGTACAGCTTGAAAAATACGGGAGGCGAGCGATGCATAAGAAGTCTTAGCACCCAATGAGTTGATTCATAAGGACTACAGGGCTTCTTAAGATGAAAACCCAATTCTGCTCTTTGTTAAACAGAGAACGCATTTATTAATGCGCCGCTCCGAAACAAGCAAAACATTGTAATTCTTGACTTGCAGGGGTCTGAATGGTATCCTATAGATGATTTGGGAAGCATGTTGAATACCAGCCGGTTGCTGGGAAAAGGGGTAATGTGATGTGCTGATTGCTGATGTGAACGCCAAAACAGGAATCTCAATTAAAGAATAAACAGGATTAATAGTGATCGGTGGTTTCATGGCACTCCGATAGAAGACGTAGAGAATCTTAAAAGGCTGGGGATTATTGCACAGTATAACATCGGTAATATGCTTGATTTTGGTGCAGGTTTCTATTTGACGGATACATTGGCGAGGGCTAGTTCATATATTTCTCGTGTTCCAATTGTTACAGCGGACTTCAGAACGATTCGTAGAACTGAATGGGCTGTTATGGAGTATGAGTTTAATCCATATAAGCTTTTGTTTGGAAATCCATTGTCGCCTGACGAGAATGAAGTGACGGTCCTAAATGGCTTGAATCTGAAATACAGAAACTTTCCGAAACATGATGAGGAGTTCGCAAAGTTTGCGTTTGAGAATCGCCTTCATAACGTCTGCAACGAGTCGCCTCATGGCATAGATATTATTTGGGGTGTAATGAGTGACAATTTCCCAGACCAAATCATGTATGATTACAAAGACGGAACAATATCCTATGATGAGGCAATTGATAAACTCCAGAAGCCTAACAGCATGAAACAATTGTTTATTGGCAATCAAAGAATCTGTGACATGCTTGTGCTGAAGGATGTACATTTTGGAAAGGTAGAGAATAATTGAAGGGAGGCGAGGGGAACGAGTGACAAAATGGAAAGAAAGTATACTGTGGAGAGTGAACTGATCAAAGCTCTTGTGATGTACTCTTACGGTAGAGTCAATTACGAAAAAGCTGCGGAGGTTGCTTCAAAAGCTGCGCTGATTTTTGAAGAAGAAGCCAAGCAGAATATCCCGCTTGCACACAAGGGCGTGAACTGGTACGCTAAAGAATTGCTTAAAGTAATTTAAGTAACTGAACCGTCAAGAGCCCCTCCAACCGCCATTTGGCAGCATGGAGGGGCTTATTTCTAAATCAGAGTGGAAAGAAAAACAAAGCCATTAGCGAGAGAAGCGATATATACACTGGGCGAGAATTAGCCTATCAGGCAGTCACCATAGCTGCTGTCTTAATCATAAATGGTTCGGGGCCCAAAACTCGAAACTATTATATTTAAGCAATTTTCCGGGGAATAACCTCAAAAATGGGCATCGTGGCGCACCGGCTCACAGGAGATGCCGAGGCTCTCCAACTCTGCAAACGTGTCTGACACAGAGGCCACCTGGAACGCCAGATGCCGCAGGCTGTATAGGTCATTTCAGCACCTCGTCCAGCACGGGATATATCTCATCTTCCTCCCCATACGGGTGGATGTGGAAGTAGTTATCCCCTGTCAGCATGGCGGACAGAGTGCCACGATACCGATTATAGAAGACATGGACAGGCTTCGCATACTTCTCCGCGTAAGCCAACTCGTAACCCACACCCAGTAGATGGGGGTGCGGAGGGTTTCTCTACATTGGTTGCGCTACTTCTTCCAGTACTCTTTCACATACTCAGTGCACTCTCATAAAGTCTGAGACCATTGTTTTCCTTTAAGAATCCGACTCTATCGTTCTCGCATTGCACTCGTTTTGGGGCTTCTTTTGCAGGAGTTCTTCGCAATCCCTGCAAATTTTTTTAAAAAAATTCAAAAAAGTACTTGACAAATACCCAAAAATCGCGGGCTCGCTTCGCTCGCCCATTTAATGAAGAAGACGAATCGCCTCTGTGCGGTATCTCATCACTGGAGGTCCTGCTTATGTGGACGTCTTCTTCTTGGACGATGCACCAGTCTTTTGTGGACGCTTTAGACAAAGCAAATACCCTCGTCCCTTTTACGGGCGGCTCGTTCATCGAGTCTGCTTACCCCAGGGAGTTCTTTATCATGAGACTCCTTAACCTGGATCCTGTTGCTTCTCTCATTGCCCCTCTTTATTCCAATACCATGGGTGCTCCTGCAAAGAATCAGATGCAGATTCTCCGCTCCCTCATTCTCTTCGGTCTAACCATCGGGACGACTCCGGCAAGAACCAGCCTCACTAAATGGGTTGATCTCCTTCACAGGAATACCCCGCTTACCTTCCTTGCAGGCTGTTTTTCCCCTGACCAGATCCCTTCCCTTGGGGCTCATTATGCATTCATTGACCGGCTCTGGGCTTCTAATGAGCCCTTTCTTACTCGTGCCGACCTTCTGCCTCGCAATAAGGATGAGTTCCGCCGGGGCAGACCCGATATCGGCGGCGATGGTAAGGCCAGGGAAGAAAACCAGGAAAAGAACACTGAGGATGCAGCTGCTGCTATCCTTGAGGGTAGAAAACCTGCTCCTGATCCTGAAGTCTACCTTCAGAAAATCCTTTCCCTGACGGCTGTTGCTACTTCCATCTCCTGTGGCCTCATTCAGCCCGATAACTGCATCCTTTCTGGTGATGGCACCGCCATCCATGCTCATGCCTCTTACTATGGTCACCATGACCGCTCTCTTCCTCTCGACTCTCCCCTTCGACACTTCTCTGACCCCGATGCCGATTGGGGCTATGATTCTGACCTCGAGGATAAGTACTACGGTCATACCCTCTATCTATTTAATTATAGAAACGATGATCTTAAGGTTGAGCTCCCCGTCTCTTTCAAGTACACCTCGGCCCGTCGTCATGACGCCCTCAACTTCCTGTTCCTGTATTCCGATTTTCGGGATAACGACCCGCTTCTTCATCCTGACAGGTTCTGTCTGGATTCAGCGCATGACAACTATTCCACCTACAACCTCCTCAATCACGACGGGATCATCCCTGTGATTGATCTGAACATGAAGTCCCCCTTGAACGCCGACGGTCTTCCCGAAGGCTTTACCTATGATTCTGACGGCAATATCCGCTGCAGATGCAATGCAAAGATGCACTTCTCACAGTTTGACTCTGTTAAGCAGCGCAACAAGTACCGCTGTCCCTTTGCCTGTGGTGAAGTTGACTCCTGCCCTTACAGGGAGCAGTGTCAGAAGAAAGTCACTGACTATGGTCGTTCCATCTATGTGCCTCTTCCGGACGATATCCGCTTCAATCCAGGAATCCCCAGAAACAGCGATGAGTGGAATGACACCTATCGTCAGCGGACAGCCAGTGAACGTGTCAACAATCGTATCCTGAACGACTACATGCTCAGCTCTATGAAGATCCATTCAACCAGACGGTATGCCTTCTTTACCATGGTCATCTGCATCGTTCTTCACATGGTCGCGCTCTGCAACTTTTTCGGTCCTGCCAACACGTAGTTGTTTCTTTCCTTGAAATTGCTTAAAGTAATCGGAAATTCGCGACGAGTTTTTTACGAAAAATAGATTTTTGCGTCTGATTCTTTAAAACATTTGTTCAATTTTCACAAATTTATAATATATTTTTTGGCTATAAACCCTATATGGGAATAGTCTGGTATTTTGTAGCCTTTTTTGGCTGCATCACAGTTTGCTTCGTTCATTGATGCTTCAGCTTCTGGTTTTGAAGTAAGTTGATCCCTGCTTAACCGTGAAAAAACCTTCAAAATGCAATTTTGGACACCAGTTACCTGCAAAACTTTATGAGACTGCACATACTCAGTCGAATCCTTCTTTGAGAGGCCAAACTTAGAAATCAACTTCTGAATGGCCTCTTCAATCGATACACCAAATTCCTGGCACAACTCAACTGTGTTCTTGTATTCGCGCGTTCTCGCCTTGTCCTCTGCATACGCCTCAACTGCATACTCCTGACCAAACAAAGTAATCATGATGTCGATGACCTCCTTTTCCCGGCTTTCGAGGTATTCCCTTAGAACGCCTTCGCTCTTGCAAATGCGTATTGTCGCTTCCACAGCCGTTTTATTTCTGCCGTACTTTTTGACCTGATCATCCAGCACATGACTGAAAATAATGTACTGCCCAATAATGTCCTCTTTGTTTTCTGCGTAGATTACCTTCGCAGTCACATCTACCTTTGCGTCTGGATTATTCCAGAAGTCGTCTTTCAAAGAAATTGTGTCTTTTTTGAACTTGCGGTGCCCAGTGAAAATCACATAAAACTCCGGTTCAGGAATTTCAATTTTCTTTGAGCCGTACACGTACAGATTATTCTCTGTAATGTAGTTCTGGTAAGTCATAGCAAGGTAGAGCAAAATCCTGATCAGTATGTTGATTGACCACGTGCTCTGCGCTTCTACAAAGATAATCAGCCGCTCCTTAACCAAAAGGCCCAAATCATTGTAGGACTGGTTGAGGATAATTGGGTTCAGGGTGATAGGCTCAATGTCCTCCTATGTAACATCTGTCATTTCAGGATGAAGCGCCTGAAAAAGTTGAAACCTGTATTTAGGTATATGGAACAGGTCTACGAACACTGTGTCCTTAGCGTTCCATTTCGCTTTTACTTCTTCGTTCGTTGTCGATTTGCTTGTAATCTTGTCCAGCCGCAACCGCCTCCCTCCAAGGCCATCGTCAACAGGTAAGCATACCTCACCTATCTTAAGTCTTATTGTAATTTCTGAACCTTGAAAAGTCAAGATTTTCAACGTCTCCAAGCCTTGAATTTTCCACGAACAGCACCTCCTTTCCAGCTCCTACTGTACCTCCAACGAAGGTACAGTGGAAGTCAAAAATTGCCGGAAACACGATCACACTATGCAATCACACCCCCGACATCCGTCTGCACATCATGCTCATCATGTGGGAACTCGTCTGCCTTTAGCTTCAGCTCTACGTCCCCATCATTCCAGTACACTGCATCAGCAGTCCTTACCAGCATCTCTCTTGTAAGCTGCATCTCACCGGCAATTTTCGCCAGAGGCTCCAGGGCTTCTTTTCGCCCGGTCAGGTACTTTGTCTGTCCCTTTGCAAAGGAAAGCTTCTGCTCTGTTTCCGCTGTCTGCGCTTTATTCTTGTTCCAGAAGGCGATGTACGTATTCCTGCTGATCTTCCCGTCCACAAAGGCCTCATAGCGTTCCATCAGAGCATCCTTCAGTCTTTTTACTTCATTCTCCAAGGCGTCCACATCCGGCATGGCCGCCTCCATGCTCGAGCAGCCGCTTTGCAAGCTTCATCCTGGTTTTCAGTGCTGCCCACGCCTTTGCCTCTACCAGGCTCATGGAGACCGGCCCGACTGGACTCCCAAAGGATTCTCTCCCGTTCGCAGTGTGCGGAATTCCCGCTGATCACCATCATCCTGTGGCACTTTCCGCAGCACAGCATGCCTGATAAAAGGGACTTCTGCTTTTGCTCTGCCCCGGTATCGTCTGTGCTGTTCCCGTCTCTCTTTTTTCCGGTGCTCACGTGTAGTTTAAGGACTCTCTGCGCCAGCTTGAAGTTTTTTACACTGACCAGCGCTTCGTGATCGTTCTCGGTGCGGAACGGTTCATCCGGACTTGTTGCCACTACGACGATTGCCAAGAGAATATCAGGAATTGATTGAACAGTTTATATCTGTAGCAGAAAAAGACGAACATTAACCACTTAGAATGATCTCTAACGATTTGCAACCGCACAGAGGTCATCCTGCATTTTTTCGCCATTTTTCAGGGCAAAAATCGGTTCTGATTGAAATAAATACACCCCCACGTATAGTTGGGGATGTTGTTCTTATTGAGGGTGCTACACAGCCAGACCATGTACACATGCTTGTATCAATTCCGCCTAAACTTAGTGTGTCGGAGTTTATGGGCTACTTGAAAGGAAAGAGTACGTTGATGCTGTTTGATCGGCATCCAGAGTTGGTGCATAAAGAAATGAGACGCAACTTTTGAGCGCGGGGCTATTATGTTACGACTGTTGGAAATGTCAACGAAGAGACGATCAAGGCTTATATCCGCGACCAAGAAGAACTTGACAAGCAGGAAGACAAGTAATCAAGGGCCCCTTTAAGGGGTGAGCAGGTAACTAAATGGGTTTGAACGGCCCTACTTTAGTGGAATCCTGGCATTTAGGCCCTGGAGGGGCCAATCTTCACCCCCCCACTTGAAGTGGGGGTCCTGACTAATTTTGGGTCCTGAACCATAGATCGGGACTTGGAATATGCAGGCATCTATGCTGAAAAATGAATTCCACGAGGGAATTGGAAAAGCCTACATCGAGTATTCTGGAGGGGATGTTGTTTTCATCATTGTCCAGGATAAAAAAGCTGACTTTCTTACACGGAGCCAGGACATGAGAAATGGGAGCAGTGATCACGGCCATGCCGATGGCTCCGTTTCGGATTCCAATGGCACAGGCAAGAATTAATAGAGCGCCAAGCGCCCCAATCCATCCAGAATGAGTTTTATTGCAAGCATAGGTCATTTCCCATTCGATGCTTCAGCCTGTTACCATACGTTTTCTACCCAATTGAGGAGGGAAGCTTTCAGTGCTTCCCGATCTTTCTGGCATTCCTTTGGATGTTGCCGTTCAGACTTGAATGCCATCTTGTAGATCCATGGTAGCGTTGTCAGTGCAGCATGGCTCATGTTGTCAAAGGCAATATGCCTATGAGGATAGGGAAAGTTCATTTGCGTAAGCGCATTTTCCATGTGAGTGGCGCTTTCAAAGGATGGCCAGACTTCATCGTGTGTTGAGGAGAGCATAAGAACAGGAGCATGGATGTTTTCAATCGGGATGATGCTCTCGGGCAGTACGTCCTTGTCACGATTAAAGGTGATGATATGCATCTCCTTTTCCTGCATGAACATCTTGAGAATGTTGAAAGTGCGACTGCGGTATGGGGCGTAGGGAAGCTCACGGCCTTGATAGCTCCAGCAGGACGTCCCGGAGGGATGTTTGTTTTTACCGCTCCCGGACAAGCCTTCACTGACAAAATGGGAGGGAACGCGGGCGATCACGCAGGAAAGCTCCGGATAAACGGAAGCTGCCACAAGGGCCATTTCGCTGCCCTTCGATGTGCCATCTATGCCAATTCGCTCATACCCGTGTGCTTTTAACCAGACAATTGCGTGTCTGACATATTCCACGGGGACACGCGAGAGTTCCGGTGATGTCTGTTTCGTCCCAAATAGCGCCAGGGCCAGTGCAGGTATGCCGTTTCTGTGATAGAATTGCGCCTCCTGCCTTGTGAGTGTCATGCCGCCGTTGGAACCGGACATGACGATGACGACCTTATCCTTTCGGCCATTTCCCGGGAAAAGGATTCCCTCAAATCCTTCTGTTGCTACAGATGCCTGTGTTTGATTCATGTTTCCACCTCTGACGAGCAACTTGGTCTTTCGGCGTAGGGACTTTTGTCAGTACTCGTTACCTGACAAGCTGTTTGCTGCGCAAGCAGGACAACTCCTCGGATGAGCAGTTTGTCCTTTTGATATGGCTGGTCAATGCGCATCTTCTGACTTACAATTTTGCTGCGCAAAAACAGGCCGGGCTCTTAGCAAGGACATGCTGTTTGCGTATTTTCCGGGTTATTCAGTCAAGTGCCTGCACCCGTGATAGAACCATTGTCATGCGAGGGCTCTGCTTCCTTCGTGCGATCGCCCACAATCCAATAGTCGCAGATTGCATCTCCGCCAGCAATGGTATGTTCACGATGGAGTTTGCCATGCTGCAGACGGAACATCACTTCATCGGTCGAGCACAGTGCGGGCATCAGCTCAGAGATGCCTTCCCGATTGCAGAACTCACAGATGGGGCAGCGGGTGAAATAATAGAAGCTTCCGGTGGAATGGCGGGATTCATCGAAAGAGACGTTCCAGTTGACCGGATAGTCATGGCCGTGAGCATTGAACCAAGCCTCATACTTGCGCATGTCCTGTTCCCACTTTTTCGGGGCCTTATTGAGGTCTGTCATTCCAAAGACAGTGCGAAGCAATCGACTTTCAAGCACATCGGTCATCACCAGTGCCATCTGATCCGGTGAGATCTTTTTCCCGCTCCCGAGCCATGCGCCTGCAAAGACGTAGGCAAAATAGGCATTTGTGGCCATTGGATTGCCCGGACCAAGGTCATCTGCCTTTGCAAGCAGACGCTGATATTCTTTCTTTCCCTGCCGGATGGCTTTTTCGGCCAGATCCTTATCAAACCGCCTGGTAATGCTCTTTTTCATCATCGGCGCAAACAGAGTCCAGTAAATTCCTTTGTACTTCATTTTCTCTTTTCCCTTCATGTAATGGGGCATAAGGTATAAACACTGAGACGACGGAATGAAGTGATGAGCACATGGCTGCCTCACTTCCGGGACAAAAGAGCCTCCCTGCTGAGCAATCTTGCCGGCTGTCAGCAGATGCGTTTTCCCTGGCCATGCGAACGGCTCAGCTTCTGGTGATGAACGCCTCGATTTCCTTCACATACTGCTTTGGCTCTGCTGCCATATAGCCGCAGTGCGCATACCCCTGGCGGATCACAACCTCTGCGTTTGGCATATGGATGGGGATCGTTTTTCTTGAATACCGTAAGTCGAAGTCCTTCTCACCAAAATCCAGGTGAAGCTTCTTCTGCTCCTCCTCGGTGAGCTTTCTGAGGTCATAATGGCAACAGGCAAAGCAGATGGCATCAATGTCCTGAATGGTGATCCGCTCAAAGTATTTGGTCATCATCCTGGCAAAGTCATATCCGTACATCCTGACAAGGGAGGGTGAGGCATTTGCCGGGGCCTTTGCCAGTTTTTTCTTCCTGCTGTGGAACAGTTTTTTCATAAACCATTCGGCAAAACGGGCATTTTCTGCAAGCGCAACACCATCAAACCAGGCGTGATGCACGGTAAATGCAGAATCCAGAAACAGACGATATGCGACGGCTACGCCAAGAGAAGCGCCGTAGACAAGCTCAATATTGAAACAGTCGATTTCCCTCAGAAAAGCACGCAGCTGTGCGTATTCCTCCTCCGTAGAATGGTATTGACCGGCTTTTCCGTGACCACCCTGATCTGGAGCGACAATATGGTAATTTCCCTTCATGTGAGGCGCCATCAGGTGATACAGATCGTTTCCTGAAATCATCATGGGTGCAAGAAGGATGACGGTTGGATTTTCTCTGCTGCCATATTCATTGATAAACATCTTCGCAAGCCTCCTGAGTTAGTTAAAACTAACCAACATGCGTAAAAGTACCATATGCCAAACAAGATGAAGTCGTTTGTTAGTATGCACTTACAATTATAGCGCAGTAAGATTATTTTTCAAGCCGTCATTTTGACTTATCCATGCAGTTTGCTGAGCAAATCCGTTGCCGCCATTTTGCTTTGGATGGCGCCTGAATGAAGTGGCAGGTCCTTACATGCGAGGCCCTGCTTGTGCCGGATGGCCAAAAGCAGTAGAATAGGACATGCTATATTCCCATCGCGCTATGATGGCTTTGCCGGAAGCAGGAACGTGGGGAATGACTTGGCTAATCAAAGAAATGGACAGCGGGAGGAAAAACAATGATAGAGATTTCAAAGTTTGCCTGGACAAATGCACCGGAGCGGTATGAAGTGTCCGATCAAAAAATAGAGATTACCACAATGCCGCATACGGATCTGTGGCAGAGAACGTATTATCATTTCAGAAACGACAATGCACCGGTCTTCCAGATGGAAACAGAGGAGAAGTACTTTTCCTTTGTGGTAAAAACGGATTTTTCCGGGAGCGGCCATCGCTTTGATCAATGCGGAGTCGTATTGTACCTGGACAGCGAGAACTGGCTAAAGGGCTCTGTGGAATATGAAAATGAACGCTTTCAGCATCTGGGGAGCGTGGTTACAAACCATGGATACTCGGACTGGGCAACAACCGAAATCCCGCTGAATACCCGGGTCATGTGGTACCGGCTCAGCAGACGGGAGGATGATTATTGCATCGAATGCTCAACGGATGGGAAAACCTTCTCGCAAATGCGCGTCTGCCATCTTTTTGAGGGCAGCGGGAAGATTCGCTTTGGCATATATGCCTGCAGTCCTGAGGATTCCTCCTTTACCGCGGTGTTTACAGAGATGCAGCTTATGGAATGCATGTGGAAAGCGCATGATGGACAAAAGCCGGATGAGGCAGAGTGACAGGAAAGTGACGGGAAGCGGCACAGATTCTCTGCCTACTGGCGGCTTTCACTATGGTCAGGTGCCCGATTGGATCGGGCACCTGACCGTTTTTTAGTACATGCGGCTCAGTACCTGATAGACAACAAAGTAGAGAAAACTGATTCCACAGGTGATGTAAAAGCAGGCAAGCCCATAGGGCTTCTGGCCGACGGAGAGAAGAATGATGCCAAGGACAGATAATGCGAGGATTGCAATGATCAATGTTACGCTCCTTGACTTATCTGCGATAAAGGAAAGGCGTTCATCCCTGTTTGCTGTTTCAAGCTTTTTCGCGTACTCCGGATCATGGCTGACCCGCCATGCACCAATCAGGCGATTTATGCCGTAGGCAAGAAGCCCTGCGCCAACGGCGCTGGCAGCAATCGGCAGGCCCCGAAAGGAGTTTGCAATCAGAATTGCAATGCCCAGGAGCGTCATAAGAATGTAAATCGGTGTAGGATAATTTCCTTTCATGGTATGTCCTCCTCGTAGATAAAAATGTCTTCAATCTGCGTTTCAAATACCTTTGCCAGTTTAAAGGCAAGTGTGATGGACGGATTATACCGTCCCCCTTCGAGAGAAATGATTGTCTGACGCGTGACACCCAAAAGATTGGCCAGATCCTGCTGGGTAAGCTGTCGTTTTTTGCGTAATTCGGTGATTCGATTTTTCATGAAACTCCTCCTAAAAAAAGTAAAGCTTGCTTTACGTTGTATAGAGTAGCACAGCAAAATCAGGATGTCAAGCACACTTTACATTTTTTTGAAAATCTTTTTCAGATGAGGCGATTGGTAAGAGACGACAACTCATCACAGATGAGGGCAGATGGACCAACGGAAAGGACGTATTGGAATAAGAAAAAGCTGCAGGCAGTCCTGCAGCTTTGTTTGCGTTGCGATGGAATCAGCGGAGCTCCTCCGGGATCCACCACATGCCGGTATTGTGCTCTTCCATGTATGCCTTGAACTCATCCGAATGATAGGCGTCTACGATGGCTTTGGCCCACTCGGTATCCTTGTCCTGCTCCTTGACGGTCACCTGGAGAACCAGATGGGGCAGAATGTCTTCCTGAGCAAGGGCGCTGGAGGGATCGACGATCTCGCGGGCATTCCAGACGATGGAGCCGGTAATGAGGCCGAAATCATAATCCTCAAGGCTCGTCGGAATGGTGGTGTTGAGTACCGGGATGATTTCGAGATTGTAAGGATTGTCAATGATGTCATCTACGGTAACAGTGGTGATGTCCACTGCAGGATCGAAAGAGATCCAGCCGATCTTCTGGAGGATCAGGAGGCAGCGGGCGGTATTGGAGGCATCGTTGGTTACGGCGATGGTCATGCCGTCGGCGATCTCGTCAAGGCTTGTGTGCTTGGCAGAGTAGAGGCCGGCAGGAACAGTGGGAATCGGGGAGATTCCAACGAGGTGGCCGTCGTTGTTGGCATTGAAGTAGGTCTCAATGTAAGCGGTGTGCTGCTCGACGTTTACGTCGACATCGCCCGCTTCGAGCATTTTATCGGCAACCAGCAGATCGCTGGCTTCGACAACCTCAAAGGTGTATCCCTGGGCTTCAAGGATTGGGATGATGCCATCCTCAAACAGCTCAGTGTAAGGTCCCTGAGATTTGGAATAGCGGATGAGACCATCTGCCATGGCGACAGAGCCGATGCTCAGAACAAGTGCGAGAGTCAGAAGGATAGATACGAACGTTTTCATATGAGTTCTCCTTTCGAAATGAACTGCAAATGTATGTTTCACCCGGCAGATGCTGGACATGTCCCATCTGCCGGAGGGGAAACCGTTACCGGTGCCTGCGCAGGCGCCCGCTGATGCGGTTGCCGAGGAGCTGCAGGAGCTGGACGAAGACCACGAGAATGACGATGGTCAGAATCAGAAGCGGGAAATTGTACCGCTGGTAGCCATAGGTCAGGGCGAGGTCACCGACGCCGCCACCGCCCACATAACCGGCCATTGCGGTGGCGCCGAGAAGTCCGACGGTACCGGTGGTCATGGCCAGGACGATGGAGGGGAGAGCCTCGGGAAGCATGAAGCGCAGGATGATCTGGCGGGTTGTTGCACCCATGGCCAGTGCGGCCTCGATGACGCCCGGACTGACCTCAAGCAGAGAGTTTTCAATGAGGCGTGCCATGTAGGGACTGATGTAGATGACAAGAGGAACCAGCATGGCAGTGGAACCATAGGTCTTGCCGACAATGAGCCGGGTCAGCGGGAAGACAAAGACCAGGGTGATGATAAAGGGCATGGAACGCACGATGTTCACATAGATATTGATGATGGCGTAGACGAAGCGGTTCTGGAGAAGGCCGCCCTTCCGACAGAGAACGAGAAGGAGGGCAAGGAGCAGGCCGATGATCACACCGAGGATCAGGGACCAGCCCAGCATGTAAATGGTCTGACTGAGGGACTCGAGAAGCTTTGGCCATTTGATGCCGAAGATTTCCTTGAACTGTGCCTGCCAGTCCTGAGCATTAGTCATTTAAAGCACCATCCTTTCCCGAAGTGCGCCGGCGGCATCAATCTTCTGTTCGGCCTCTGCGATCTTTTCCGGATCGCCGATGAGCTGCAGGATAAAGACGCTCATGACGCTGCTCTGCATTTCCTGAATGGTGGCCCCGAGAATATTGACCTCAAGGCCGGGCATCCGGCAGAGATTGGCGATCAGGGGCTCACGAACGGAATCCCCGATAAACTTGAGCAGCTCCACCTGCTGTGGCCGGGTTTCACTTCGTACGACGCTGATGAAGGTTTCCGGAATCTGATCGTTGATGACCGTACGGACAAAGCGTCTTGTGACGGCTTCCTTTGGCGTTCCGAAAACGGAGAGCACGGAGCCCTCCTCCACGATCTGACCGTTTTCCATGACCGCGACCTTGTTGCAGATCATCTGGATGACCTGCATCTGGTGGGTGATGAGGAGAATGGTAACACCCATTTCCTGATTAACGCGGCGCAGAAGATGCAAAATGGATTCGGTCGTCTGCGGATCCAGCGCGGAGGTGGCTTCATCACAGAGGAGGATATCCGGATCGGTGGCCAGGGCCCGGGCGATGCCGACCCGCTGTTTCTGCCCGCCGGAAAGCTGGCTGACATAGGCGTTTTCCTTATCATCCAGCTCGACGAAGTGGAGAACCTCGCGGACCTTCCTGTCAATCTCTGCGCGCGGGGTGCCGGCCAGATGGAGCGGGATGGCGATATTATGCTTTACGGTTTTGCCCTCAAGCAGATTGAACTGCTGGAAGACCATGCCGATCTTCCGGCGTAACCGGAGGAGCTCCGGCTTGGTCAGGGCGGAGAGGTCCTTGCCTGCGACAACGACGCTTCCCGTATCCGGGCGCTCAAGTCCGTTGACAAGCCGGATCAATGTGGACTTTCCGGCACCGGAAAAGCCGACAATGCCGTAGATGTCGCCCTTTTCAACGTGCAGGCTGACATCCCGAAGGGCATGGACGGAGAGCTTCCCGTCATCAAATGTTTTGACTGCATGGTCAATTTTAATCATGTTTTTTCCTTCTTCACCAGTTTTTCCATCTTATCCGGAGTAGGAAATGGCATGAAAAAAGCTGTACCTGTGCATGCCTGCAGTCGGATACAGCTTGGATTCCGTTTTATTGCAGACAGCACATATGCTCTGTCTGCCGAACGCGATGAGGCTATTCCTGCAAGGAGAGCACAGTTAAAGCACACATCGGACAACAACAGGGAAAATGACGGGTCATTGCGCTCTCCTCCTTGATAAGATAGACATGGCCGAAATCCTGCTCAGACGGGATTTCGAACATTGCGTAGAGTATACGCCTATCAAACCAGTATGTCAATAGGATGAAAGCTGAATATTATTGTTGTGCGATTGCTTTTGCATGATCCTTTTTGATTTCAGAAAGCAATTTCGGGTCTTCGATGAGATCAAGGGCGGTGAAGGCCAGCACTTTGGCGCCGAGGGAGATGGAGCGAAGCCCCTTTTCGGAGCACGCGGCATCGCGCGATTTTTCGGAATGCCAGGGTGTCGGCTCATCCGTGATGCAGATTGTCGGCTGAATCGTCGGGATGACCTGGGAGACGTTTCCGACATCACTTGACCCGATTCCGCAGCCGGTGTCCTGCGGCAGCATGGTTTCCCCAAACAGCGCCAGCTCCTTG
>JAFUZM010000278.1 GCA_017476605.1 Clostridia bacterium | reverse complement strand
TTGAAGAGCTTACTCAAAAATACAACGATACTCTCAGTGCCATAAAGGCTGTTGGCGATATGATTCAACGTATTGGAAATGAATAAAAAAACAGCATCGTAAAAGATGCTGTTAAAAGGGGTCTTAACTTAATGACATTGGACACTCACGGCTTCCCCTTTTGTTATGCCGGGAAGGCGAGGAATGGCGGATGTCTCAGGAGCTTCCTCCAAAAACGGATGTCCCGGGAGGGCCTGCATTGCATTGGCGGGTGAAGGCAGAAATTTTCCGAAAAGAAATTTCAAAACCGGTTGACAGACCGGGAAATGGGGAGTATACTCTAAAACGATTAAACGATTACTTAATTGTTTAATCGTTTTCAAGAGATCTTCATTCTTTTTTCTTGAAATCAATGGGCCCCAAATCAAATTTCAGGAGGAACTTTCAAATGAAAAAGACCTATAAGATTGATGTGGACTGTGCCAATTGCGCTCAGAAGATGGAAGACGCAGCAAAGGGAACAGCAGGGGTAAAAAATGCCGTTGTCAATTTCATGACGCTTAAAATGACGGTGGAATTCGAGGAGGGAAAGGTACCCTCCGAGGTGATGCCGGAGGTGCTCAAGAACTGCAAAAAGGTGGAAAGCGACTGCGAGATCATGTTCTGATCCCCTCGCGGATCGAGGCGTCATATGAATAAGAAGCAAAAGAAAAATCTGATCAGGATCATTGTCTCTGCCGTTCTCCTGATCATCCTCGCCATTCTGAAGCCACAGGGAATCTGGGGCGTTCTGTACTTTATTCCTTATGGAATCATTGGATATGATACGCTCCTCAAGGCAGCAAAGGGAATACGGAATCATCAGGTGCTGGATGAGCATTTCCTGATGGCCGTTGCGACCATCGGCGCCTTTGTGCTGGCCTTTGCAAAGACCGGTGATTTTGTCGAGGCCGTTGCCGTCATGCTGTTTTACCAGATCGGTGAACTCTTTGAAAGTGTCGCGGTGGGCAAGAGCCGGCGAAGCATCAGCGAGCTCATGGACATCCGTCCGGATGAGGCATTTATTGAGCAGAACGGGGAATACGTTTCTGTCGATCCGGATGAGGTAGAGGTCGGAACGGAAATCGTGATTCGCCCGGGCGAAAAGGTACCCATCGACGGCATTGTTGTAAGCGGACACAGCACACTGGATACCGCGGCCCTGACCGGGGAAAGTGTGCCAAGGGATGTCAAGGAAAACGATACGGTTCTCTCCGGTGCGATCAACCTGTCCGGACTCATTCGCGTAAAGACGACGCATGAATTCGGCGAGTCCACGGCCAGCAAGATTCTGGATCTCGTGGAAAACGCCAGCTCCAATAAGTCAAAGTCTGAGGACTTTATCGCCAAGTTTGCAAGAGTCTATACTCCTGCGGTCTGCATTGCCGCTCTGGTGCTTGCCAGCCTGCCTCCCATTGTCCTTTTCCTGATGGGAAAACCGGTGGAAATCGGCGACTGGCTGTACCGGGCACTTACGTTCCTGGTCATTTCCTGCCCCTGTGCCCTTGTCATCTCCATTCCCCTTACGTTCTTTGCAGGTCTTGGCGGCGCAAGCCGTGCAGGCGTGCTGATCAAGGGAAGTAACTATGTCGAGGCACTTTCAAAGGCCGGAATTGTCGTCATGGACAAGACAGGCACACTGACCCATGGTGTATTTGATGTGACCGGTGTCCATCATCCGACGGTTCCGGAGACGGAGCTTCTGCAGCTGACGGCGCTGGCGGAAAGCGGATCCAATCATCCCATTTCCGTCTCCATCCGAAATGCGGCAGGAGACCTGGATCTTTCCCGTGTATCCGAGATTGAGGAAATCAGCGGGCATGGAGTACTGGCGACGGTGGATGGACGGAAAATTGCCGCAGGGAATGAGAAGCTGATGGCCAGAATCGGCATTGATGCGCCTAAATGCAGCAGTGTCGGAACCATTGTCCATACGGCGATTGACGCACAGTATACCGGACACATTGTTATTTCAGATAAGATTAAGGAAACAGCAGCCTCTGCAGTCGGCGCTCTTCATGATCTTGGCGTAAGACGCATTGTCATGCTGAGCGGAGACACAACGGAGACGGTGCGGAAGATCGGCAGGGAGCTGGGCATTGAGGAGCAGTACGGCGAGCTTCTGCCACAGGACAAGGTGAATAAAGTGGAGCAGCTGCTCGGGGAGAAGAAGACGGGGGAGACCCTGCTCTTTGTCGGGGATGGCATCAATGATGCACCGGTCATTTCCCGCGCGGATGTTGGAATTGCCATGGGCGCCATTGGCTCGGATGCGGCCATTGAAGCGGCGGATGTCGTCCTGATGGACGATAATCCCATGAAAATCGCAACGGCCATTGCGATTGCAAGAAAGTGTATGCGCATCGTCTATGAGAACATCGGATTTGCCATCGGCATCAAGATGATCTGCCTGGTCCTGGGTGCGCTTGGCCTGGCCAATATGTGGCTGGCGGTGTTTGCAGATGTCGGTGTCATGATTCTTGCGGTACTCAATGCCATCCGTGCATTGTTTGTTCCGAAAAATGACAAAGGACCTGCGCAGAGTTCAACGGGAGATAAATAATGGGAATCATACCTCACGATCATCATTCCAGAATGGATGAACTTTTGACTCGAATTCCGGACTGTGAGGAACTTGAAACGGTTGCAAACATGTTCAAGGAAATCAGTGACAGTACCAGGATTCGCATTTTCTGGCTTCTCTGTCACTGCGAGGAGTGCGTGGTGAATCTCTCCGCGATCATGGAAATGTCCCCGCCTGCGGTTTCACACCATCTGGCAAGGCTGCGGGCAAGCGGACTCATCGTGTCAAGGCGGGAGGGAAAGGAAGTCTTTTATACCGCTGCCGATACGAAAAAGGCACAGCTTCTGCATCATATGATTGAGAATATGGTGGAAATTGCATGCCCGGAGGAAAAGACGACAGCAGAGGATCAGTGATCCTCTGCTCTTCATCAAAAGAGCGAGGTGAACGAAATGCCTGAAACAGAGCGTCTGATTCTGCGACGCTGGGAAGATTGCGATGCAGAGAGCCTGTATGAATATGCAAAGGATCCGGCGGTAGGGCCGATTTGCGGATGGCCGCCACATCAGAGTGTAGAGGAAAGCAGAGAGATCATAAGGAATGTTTTCACCGGCAAAGAGGCATATGCCATTTGCCTTAAAACAGACAACAGAGCCATAGGGGCAATTGAACTCAAGCTGAACGGTCGTACCGATATGACGGAGCGTGAGGATGAATGCGAACTGGGCTATTGGCTTGGGAAACCGTTCTGGGGACAGAACATTATGCCTGAAGCGGTCAGGGAGATCCTGAGGCATGCCTTTGAGGATATCGGCATGACGAAAGTCTGGTGCGGCTATTATGAGGGCAACACGAGATCCTGGCGTGTCCAGGAAAAGGCCGGATTTCGCTATCAGTGGACAACCAGGGAGGTGGATGTTCCCCTGATGCACGAAAAGCGGACGGGGCATGTGAGTGCGCTCAGCAAAGACCAGTGGCAGTGGGACAGACTCTATGCGGCCGCTGCAGCGGTTCGACGTGAGCGCAGAGTTTCGGAGTACATCACCTGCGGCGAGGTTTCCGCAGCCATCCTTTCCGGAAGCGGCAGAATCTATACCGGCGTGTGCGTCGACACCTGCTCAACGCTTGGCATCTGCGCGGAGCGGAATGCCATTTTCAACATGATCACAAACGGAGAGCAGGTCATCAAAAAGGTCATTGCCATATTGCCGGATGGCACAAGCGGTGCACCCTGCGGAGCCTGCAGGGAGCTGATGGTCCAGCTGATGCCTCATGAGTACAGAAGCATCGAAATCATGATGGATTACAAGAAGGAACGGGTCGTGACCATGGGAGAGCTGACACCGGAATGGTGGATCGGATAAAGAGCAGATAGTACGAACAAACAAAGAAAACGGCTTCATGGAAGCATTTCGCTTCCATGAAGCCGCTGTTATTTTTGCCTCAAGAGAATGGACATCCATCAGATGCTGGTGTAGATGCGCAGCTTGTGGCCGGCGACGATCTTATCCGGATCGGCGATGTTGTTCCACTGGATCAGCTGGCTCTTGGTGACACGATAGCGATTGGCGATCTTGGTGATGGTATCGCCGCGGACGATGGTGTAAGAGATCCAACGGGCCTGACGGGCGCCACCGGCGGCCTCGGCCATTTCATTTTCGTTCAGCTCAACAGCTTTGAATTCCTCGTTCATGATGATTCTCCTTTGATTGAAATGTCGATGGGTTAACAGTGAATGGTCAAACGGACTTCGGAATCTATCCGATTAGACCGTGGT
>JAFUZM010000277.1 GCA_017476605.1 Clostridia bacterium | reverse complement strand
GATAGGTGCCCATTTCCTATACCTCCCGGACGAAGGCTTCTTGTCCATCACTTGAGAGAAACCCGTTTCATGTACTCCAGCCTGCGAGCCATATTCTCGACAAATGATGTGATCGGCTTGTCACTGTCTGAAACGTGCTCACATCAGATTTCCGTTACATTGACAAACTGGCGCTCTTCGCCCTCTACACCGCTCAGAACCAAGCCATTCAGGTCCAGGCCGCGGACATTTTCTGCGTAGATGCCGGCGCGGCTCATCGGGAAGGACCGCGCATTCATAACGGGAATTTCCTTTTCTCCTTCCACCATTTCAATCCGCATATTATTGAGTCGGATATCCTCGATCGGGGACTCCGGAAGTCCATACAGGCAGACAGCCGCACTTCTGGCCTTGCTTACCTGGATGTTGGAAAGCTGAATATGACGGATCACCGGAGTGCTGTCCTCTACCGGCAGCGGATTGGGATCTGCGACATAAGGCGCTTTCCCATCCTTTCCGCAGTAGTACATCATATTGACCACGACCGGGCAGGAAACATCGTGCATCACAATTCCGCTGACCGTAAGTTCCTCCACTGCGCCGTAGCGCTTGCGGCGCGTCTTGATGCGGATTCCGCGATCCGTACCGTCAAAGACACATCCGGTTACGGTTACGCGGCGGATACCTCCGCTCATTTCGCTTCCCAGAACGACTCCGCCATGACCATGGAGCATAGTACATCCGGTAATCGTGATATTCTCGCAGGGGATCTGCTGTTCGCCATCCTCTGTTCCTGCCTTGATCGCAATGCAATCGTCTCCAACGTCAATGGAGCAGCCAAGAATACGCACGTTTTGACAGCTTTCCGGGTCGATCCCATCGGTATTGGGGGAATTATAAGGGTTCTTAATCGAAACACCAGAAATGAGCACATTTTGGCTCATAAGCGGATGCAGCGTCCAGGCTGGGCTGTTCATGATGCGAAAATCGCTGAGACGGATATTTTCGCACTGTTCAAAGCAGATGAAGCAGGGACGTGCTGCCTGAAGCGTCTTTGCCCGAAAACTGTCCCACCATCTCTGTCCATTTCCCTCAAGAATGCCCATGCCGGTAACCGACACATTGTTCTTGCCCTTTGCATAGATGAGAGGGCGATAACTGTTCTGTTCATATCCCTCCCAGCGTGTCCAGATGATCGGGTAATCCTTTGGATCATCTGAAAAATCCAGAATGGCGCCGGGTGCCAGATGAAGTTCTACATTGTTTCCCAGTTCAATGCCGGCTGTCTTATGTCGACCAACCGGAATCTCAACCCGTCCGCCGCCATTCGCTGCTACCGTATCAATGGCCTGCTGTACCGCAGCCAGACCATATTGTTCAAATGATGGAATCATTTGCGTTCTCCTTTTCTATGCATTCAATGGATTTACTCGATCTCCTCGCCGCGCTCAATGGCCATGATCTGGCCGACGCGCCTGGCATGACGATCTCCCTCAAATGCAGCATCCAGGAATGCATCCACGATGAAATTCGCAAGCTCGGTTCCCACCACCCTGGCGCCAATGGCCAGCGCGTTGGCATCATTATGACGGCGGCCCATCGCTGCAGAATATGGATCCGAACAGCAGACACAGCGGATACCGCGAACCTTGTTTGCCGCAATCGAAATTCCGACACCGGTCCCACAGCACAGGATGGCCCGCTCGCACTCCCCGCGCATCACAGCATCACATGCACGTTTTCCGAACACGGCATAGTCACAGCTGGCCTCCGTATCCGTTCCATAATCCTTATATTCGATTCCGCGCTCCTTCAGATGCTCTTCAATGGACCGCTTGAGCGGTAAACCGGCATGATCACTTGCAATTGCATACATCGTATTCATCCTCTTTTCTCTCTTGTTTCGTTCGTTGAATTTATAAACCCCTATTCAGGTAACGATCCTCAGTCAATCCAGTCCTCCGGGGTTGGCGCTCCAAGAGGCTCCTCCTCCACTTCACTGGTTTCCTTAAGATCACGAAATGCCAGCAGATGGAGATTTTCCCGGCTTATGACGGTATTGGTTCCCATACAGTCTCTGCAGCGGTTCAGGCAATCCGGGCAGACACATCCAAACTGCGTTCCCTCCGCCTGAATCATATAGGTTCCGCAAACACGGCAGCTGCATCGCATCCTGCTCTCCTCCAATCAACGAGCGCTGCCCCAACCTGCGCCAGGCAGCACTTTCCCCACTTTTGCATTTGTATAGGCGTCCGTTTATTGCTCCGGAAACGCCAGATGAGCAGCACATCGGGAAAGGATTTCCCTTTCTTCCTGTGTATCCGCAAGCTGCCGGAATTCATATCCGTTTTCACGGTAAAATTCGACGATTTCCGGAAGTGCATCCCGCGTAAACTTTTTCCCATCATGTGCAAGCAGAATCACAACCTCCTGCTCACCAGTGGTCCTCTTTACAGCCTTCAGGATTTCTTTTTTGTTCATGTCCGAATAGGTATCCCGGGTCATGGCATTCCAGTCAAACCAGGAATATCCAAGATCGGTCACCTTTTTCTTTGCCGCATAAGGATATTGGGTGCTTCCGCCCGGAAAGCGAAACAGAGTCGTTGCAAACTGTGCATCCCCCGTCGCCTTTTGAACTTCCTCATTAAAGCGTCTTAGAATGGACTCAAGCTGTTCGGGATTTTCCTTGATTCCGCTTGAGGAATGATCCATGGTATGGCAGCCAATGGCATATCCCTTTTCATAAATCTCAAAGGCATACTCCGGGAAGGCACGTACTGCAAAGCCAACCATAAAGAAGGTTGCCGGAACATCCAGTTCCTCAAGAAGCTCAAGAAGCTCCGGTGTGCTCTGTTTAGGGCCGTCGTCAAAGGTCAGATAGACCACTTTACGTGGTTCCTCCGCCTCTCCCATAATCGGAAGAAGGATGAGAAGAAGGCAAAGAATGGTCAAAATTCTGCGCATCATTCGGGAGTGCCTCATTTCATTAAATTCACATGGGTATAGGTACGGGATCCGCTGGCAAAGTCAGCAACGCAATCCCCGGATCCCTCAAGGAGATACTTATACGAGCAGAGTCCTTCAAGACCCATGGGGCCGCGGGCATGAATTTTCCCGGTTGAGATGCCCACCTCTGCACCAAACCCATACCGATAGCCATCCGCAAATCTCGTCGAGCAGTTGCGGTACACGCCTGCAGAATCCACCAGAGCTGCAAACCTTGCAGCATGCGCGTCTGACTCGGTCACAATACAGTCTGTATGGTGGGAACCATAACGGTTGATATGCGCAATGGCTTCATCCAGATCCTGTACCTCGATGATGTTGATAATGAGATCTCCGTATTCCCGTCCGATGTCTTCCTTCGGCAAATGCTCTGAGGCAATACCGGCTGCATTGAGGACAGAGAATACATTTTCATCAGTCCGAAGCCGGACCCCCGCAGCCTGCAGGGCTCTGGCACAGGCCAGAAGGGCCTCATGGGCATCCCTGTTCACAAGCAGCGTCTCCACCGCATTGCAGGCGGCCGGATAGTTCGTCTTACCGTCGACTGCAAGCCTTGCTGCCATCTCAGGCTGAGCGGTTTCATCCACATACATATGGCAGACCCCGCTGCTGTGTCCCAGCACCGGAATATTGGTATTGTCCATGATATACCGGACAAACGCATTGCTGCCTCGCGGGATGATGAGGTCTATGGCATCATCCATGCTGAGGATTGCGCTGACTTCCTCCCGGCTCTCAAGCAGGTGGATCCACCCATCCGGCAGCAGCCCTTCTGTCATGGATGCAGAGGCAATGGCCTTGTAAAGCGCCCGATTGGTCCTCTGGGCTTCAATACCGCCCTTCAGCAGCACGGCGTTTCCGCTCTTCAGACACAGTGTGGCAATCTGAACCAGTGCCTCCGGTCTGGACTCAAAAATCACGCCGATCACGCCAATCGGACAGGTTACCCGACGCAGTACCAGGCCCTCTGCCAGCTCCGTATGTCTCGTGATCTGATTCAGCGGATCCGGCATATTCACAAGATCATGAAGGCCTGAAATGCAGTCCTCAAGCTTTGCCTCATCAAAACAAAGCCGCTTGATCAGCGGTGCCGCAATGTTTTGTTCCCTTGCCGCTGCAAGATCCGCCAAATTGGCCTCAAAGATCGCATCCTTGTTGGCACGCAGTGCCTCCCCAATGGCAAGGAGAGCATCATTTCTCACCTGATTGCTCGTTGCAGCCATAAAGACGCTGACCTGCTTTGCCTTTTGCGCCGCCGCTTTCACGTCTGCTGAGAGGGAAGAGGCTTTTGCCTCCTGTTCATATTGAACTGATTTCGGTTCACTCATAGATTACCTCGGTAAGCTTTTGCTCCATTTTATCCGCATCTGCACGAAGCGGGCTGGTTTCAATAATGGCTTCTGCCTGGGGAAGGAAGAGATCAATATGGTGTTCATCTTTGTTGGACTTGCCCTGAAGCGATCTTCCAAGGGAGATGGCATTGCTGATGCTGATGTTGGTGTCCATCACTTCAAGGAGCTTTCCGCCAGCTCCCATCATCCCCATAATATCCTGTTCTGCGACCTGTCTAAGAATCTGCATCATGACCTCATATGCCCGATTCCGTTCTGCATCCCCAGGGAGCTTCAGCCGGATATACGCAAGTGTATCCTGACCATCCAGGGCCCAGGTATCAAGATCCAGGCCAAGTGCGAGATCTTCCTCCTCGGTAGGTGTGATCCATACGCCATCCACTGCATCCACAAGGCTTGGAATCGCATCCATACTGACCACCACATAATTGGTAAGGTTCAGTTTCAGGAGGCGATTCACCGTACGCATCGCCAGAAAACCTTTTGATTTCTTATCTCCCAGGGCATAAACCTGAGAGAGCGCGACCTCTCCGACCTCAGGGATATCCACCATGAGCTCCGGGTCCAGCTGCACCATGACGGCTT
>JAFUZM010000276.1 GCA_017476605.1 Clostridia bacterium | reverse complement strand
TTTTTTAATGCTAGATCAGCACAGTTTTATTCGTCAAAAAAGGGGTGTTTTTTACACATAATTTGTCTTTGTGCGGGCGAATCATAGATTTAATAAAATGTAGTAAATTCGCAATAAAGCTGTAACAATTCTTCGCTCGGTTTCTAACCTGCATATCCGGATGGACTACAACAGCATCGGTTTTATCCCGATCCATGAACTGATGACAAAGCAAACGGCATGATCGAAATCACACCGTAAGCCTCCAAAATACATTTTCGCCGTTTTGATCCTGATGCTGTGTTATAGAGCCCGCCGAAATCCCCTCTTTTTATTATCCGAGTTCGCTGTCATTGACGTTCATCACGGTCATTGTCTTTATGATTTCATCAATGGTCGCTGTGATCTGTTCCTCACCGATTCATGTGGGATATACGGCTTCGAATACAAGTGTATCCGATCCGACACCAACGGTCAGGATGGTTACCATCAGAGACGTTTCATCTATATCCTTGCAGATGAAGCGAATGGCATCCGTTTTGCATCCGGAAATCGGACTGATGCCCAGATTGACGACATTGCTGGCATTTTCCCATTCGCTGCGCATCAGTTCCTGTGCATTCATGTCATCTGCATAACGGAGAAGCGTAATGTGTGCGCTTCCGCTCAGCTGATAGGTCTGGATGAAATCTCCGTCATCAAACTGAACGTTCTCAATCATCTGTGCATCCTGAGGAAGATTCAGAAAGAGAAGCGGGCGAGAAAAGTTCTCGGCACTGGCTGTCATGCTTACGATGAGAAGGCAAAGAAATAGAAATAAAATTGTCCGTTTGGACATGAGGGTCACTCCTTTTTATGTACGTTACGCCTGAGGTAGTTTCATGGAAGTGAGTTGGCCTTATCGTCATGACAATTTGGCTTCAGCCATCATGTTTAACTGCACGACTGCCATGCGTAACCTGTGTCAATGCAACCTGCTGCAAAAGCAGGTGAAATGAAGATCATCGTGCAGGAAAATCGTATTCATATCCATGAATGCAGAATTATATCACGATTCTTGATAAACGTCAAAATCGCGATAATTGCATGAATTTGACTTTCTTTGACAAAAATTCAAAAAGATACTTGAAATGAAACGCGCCACCTGTTATACTATCTACGCAGATTGGAGGGACAAGCATGGCACGCGCAAAGGGAATCAAGCCAATGGCCCAGAACAAGAAAGCGTTCCATGATTACTTTGTAGAGGAACGCATTGAATGCGGAATGGAGCTCAAGGGCACCGAAGTAAAGAGCATGAGACAGGGACGAATGAACCTCAAGGAAAGCTACGCCGTAGTGAAAGATGGGGAAATATTCGTTCAGGGAATGCACATCAGCCCATATGAGCAAGGAAACATTTTTAACACAGATCCTCTGCGCCCGAAACGTCTGCTTCTTCATAAGAGCCAAATCCGGCATCTGTTTGGAGAAGTTGGTAAAATGGGGTATGCACTTGTTCCGCTGTCTGTGTATCTGAAAGACGGACGGTTTAAAATGGAACTTGGACTTTGTAAAGGAAAGAAGCTGCATGATAAGCGCAGTGACATTGCCGCAAGGGATGTGAAGCGTGAAATGCAGAGGGCCCTCAGAGAACAGAACAAGTAGATTATGGGGATGTACTGGTTTCGACGGGATTGAGGGTGGCCAGGTAAGCGAGTCGTAGCCCCGTGCTACGTTAAAAACGGGAATTAAAAATTAACTCACAATAATAACTACGCACTCGCTGCCTAATTTTTAGGCGCGCGTCGGCTTGAGGATCCCGCTGCCTCAAATCCCGGCGTCAATTTAGCGGGCCATGTCTCTGACTAAGCTTTGCGTCAGAGACACATTATGAAGCTACTGAAACCATAAGCCTGTCTACGGGCGTGTGGCAGAGGGAATGTTAAAACATAGACTGCACTCGAAGAAAGCTTGGTTGTCGCTTTTTCGGACAGGGGTTCAATTCCCCTCATCTCCACCACAAATATCGGGCCGATATTACTTGAATATCAGCCCGATATTTTATTAAATTTTTTGCCTGTCCTATGAGAAAAAATCTCGCTGAAGAGAATATAAACTCAAAGTCACAACCTTCGGCTCAGCTGGAGGTTGTGACTTTGATGCCAAGCTTTTGTTTTTGTTTGAATGCTGGTTCTCTGGGCATAGCTTCGTTTTAAATTCCAATCACTATTCGGATTGTGAGCCACATAATGCTCAGCTCTTATCATTAATGTTAGCTGTATTAGCGTGTAGATAGTCTGAAAATGTCGCATAACCAAGACGTCTGCGTTTATTAATCATATCTTTCCATAACTGATTCCCTACTGCTTCGGTAATCAGTCCTTTTGCCAGAGCTTCTTTCAGTATATCGCCTGTCGTTTTGTGCTGAAGGCCAAATTCAGATACGTATACCGCCACATCCCGGAGATTGTTACTGGCAAGTACTCCACCTTGCTCCTTCGCAAGAGCAATTGCTGCAGCCTCTCCATTCCCTATAATAACATGACCGGGATCAGGCTTTGTCACAAGCTTTCTGTAAAGATCGTATTCCTTGGTTCCTAATTGAATACTTTCAAGTCTGGCATCTTTGTTGCTGATCATCACATCGATTCTCGCTTTTAGATGAGGAATTGTCGGTTTCGAAAGCTCGATATATACTTCTGTCGGAATGACGATTCTCCCTGGATAAAGCTGTGCCAGCAAGCTCTGGTCATTAACCCACAGGAAAGCAGATAAACAGTCGGTGTCGAAGAATAAGGGTTCAGTCAATTACGTCGCCCTCCTCTTCCCCATCACCATAAACCATGTCAGACCGAAAAGCATCCATCAGCAGTTCGTCATACTTTCCATAGGAAATTAAGCCTTTGGAAATCAATTGTTCTGCCTGATTGATGTAATGGCCGTATGTCATATACTGCTTATTCTTTGGCAGGGGCTTATACAAGTCCGAACTGTAGCCCAAGGATTCTGCACGATGGCGCACTGCAATGGTTAAATACTCATTACCGATTGAATCCGTAAGATATGGAGTGTGCATAAGCCTGTAAACCGCTGCCTGATGACTCACACCGAAATATTGCTCAATACGAATAACATCCTCTAAGGTGAGTAATTGATCGGAATGTTTTGATGCCAGCTTTTTTGCAATCTCCACTAATGCTGCATCAGGCATTAGAAAGTAGGATGCAAACATGTCAGCAGATCTCTCGATATCCTTCCCGGTGTTGATCTTCTTTGCACAAACTGAAATCATGTTGTCATCATAAAACAGATGATAAAACTCATGGCCAAGGGAAAACCGTTGACGCCCAAGAGTCATAGCAGAGTTGATGGCAATCAGGTTATTGCCCTCCTGTCCATTGATGCACATCCCACTCAGATTATCTCCAAGCGGATAATACACAATTGTCAGCTTTTCAATATTCTGTGCCAACGCAAAAATATCAATTGGAGAACTGCTGTCCTCACCCAGTTCCTTTCGTAGCATAGCGGCTTGCGTCATTAACTTGGCATAATCAATCATGCTCTTTCCTCCTTTAGCAGGACACGCATGACTTCAGAGTTAAGCGCGATTTTGTTAATGGCAGCCATAGCCTCCATTTCTTCTACGCTGAAATCACTGCCCCTGAAAGCAAACGAGAGCTTTGAGGCAGTAATAGGCTGACTCTCAATCTGTTCAACAGTAACTCCAAATAAGGCTGCAATTTTTTCCAGCATATCAGCAGACAGAGTTCTTTCTCCCTTTTCTACTTTTGAAATCAAACTTTGGTCAACGTTCATGAAATGAGCTAAATTGCTCTGGGTAAACTCAGCATTCTCGCGTAACATCCGGATGTTTTCTCCGACGGTCTTGTTGATCATAGTGAATCCCTCCTTCCGTGTAAATTATATACCTGTCATGTCATAATTTCAATGCTAAATTTATTAAAAATTATGACAGATTGGTAAGTGCCCGTTTGCTAATGAGCTCCAGTGAGCATTTGCTCTTCATCGCTTGCTGATAAAACCTGGTTTATGGCTTCAATGTAAACCTTTATTGAGAACTCTGCCATCATGAATTTGACATACAACTTACAAGAAGCTGTAGTACATTTGGTAGCAGCAGAGTTGATGGTCAAAGGCCACGATGCTCCGCTTGTCAGATCATACACCACCATGCAATCTCTTCGAGAGACACATCCTTGCGAGTGAGCACTTCTGACCGAAAATCCTTGAGTGCGTTGAAAGCTGAACTGAAAAAGGCGTTCGAAAAGCGAACGCCTTTTTGCGATCGGGATGATGATGATCAGCAGGCTTCTGTGCGGATCAGGAACCTCAGCGTGTAGTCCTGCTGTGTGCTGTAAGTGAATTCCGGCATGATTGCGGGACCGCAGGCACCAGTGCCAATGCCCTGCTGGAATGCCTCAATTGTAACATAGGTGCCGGTGCGGACTTCATCTGCCCGATGCTTCATCTCACAAAGTGCCTTGTCAGTATATGGCTTAATGGACAGCTCGAAGGGCTTGTCAATTGCTTCAAAGGTGACGGTTGTCTTTCCGTTCGAAACACTGGCAATGGTGCAGTCCATACGGTTTCCGCTTTCCTGGGGATGAATGTTTGGTTCGGTCATCTTGGCTATGGTACAGGTGACAGGACGAATGGGAAACTGATCCTTCATATCGTTGTACGACTCACCGCAGCGGCCTGTATACTGAACGTCATCAAACGAATCATCCAGCTGGAAGCATTTTCCAAAGCGAGGGACGATTCCCTTGCCCTTTTCACAGTGCAGAGTGCTGGTGACAAGGATACCATCTGCTGTTCCTTCATAGGTATCGGTTACAGTGAACCGGGCCTTCCTATTGGAAACCTCAGTTATGACCTGATAGCCAGTATCGGTGGCGTTGCAGGAAACGATCTTCTCTGTCTGTTCAATGTAGGGCTTCATTGTATTGCGGAACATCAGATCCGTATCATTATCCGTCGCTGCGCGGTAGAGGAGTGTCCCTTGCTTTGCACTGGACAGGATGACCTGGCCGTCATGCCTGCAGATGAGCTGGCCATCTTCAACCGTCACTGTGCTCGGAAGAGCAATTACAGGTGGCGCGTCTTTTACATACTGCGAAAATACAATCTGTTCCTCTGAGACGACGGTATTTTTTGCAGTATCCCTAACCGAGATGGTAACCATGCACGTTCCGTCAACGGGATCCCCCAGGGGCATCTCAATGGTTACTGTGGAAAGCGGCGGGACCTTTGTCTGGATCTTTTTGGAGGTACCATCGTTCCAGAGGAAGGTGAGCTCATACCGCTCTCCTTCCGTGAACGCCGTCGTATTGAACACCTCAAACGTATTTCCGGACTTATGGGAGACACGAATGGGGCGATAGATGAAACGGATGATCCTGGCTCCGGTAGAGGGTGTACGATCTGGATAGAAGAGACCATCTACGCAGAAATTGCCGTCATGCTCCCACTCGCCGTGATCGCCACCATAGGTCAGGCTGCCATCCTTATGAAGGACAGCATGATCCACCATTTCCCAGACACAGCCGCCCATCAGGCTGTCATACCTGTAAATCTCCTGCCAGTAGGCTTCGGTGTTGCCGGGGCCGACACCCATCGCGTGAGCGTATTCACACATAAAGTACGGACGGTCATTGAGGCGTTTCTGTTTGCGCTGCTTCTCTCCGACATTGTGTACCATCTTAACAGATGGATACATCTCGCTGCCGACATCATAAGCCTCTCTCTTGCAGTGAATGGCGCTTTCGTAATGGACAGGGAGCGTCGAATGTGCCTTTAGATAATCGTACATCGCATCCGTATTGTTGTATCCGCCTGCCTCATTGCCAAGGCTCCACATCACGATTGCGGTATTGCCATGAATCTTATCGCGCTGATAAAGGCGTGTGATGCGGTCGATATAATGATCCTTCCACTTCGTATCGTGGCTGATGGAATTGTATGTCGGTGGAAGCTGATGGGCATAGGTTCCATGCGTTTCCAGATCATTTTCATCCACGATGTATACGCCAAGTTCATCTGCCAGATCAAGCAGCAGCGGATCGGGCGGATAGTGTGAGGTGCGAATCGTGTCGATGTTGAATTCCTTACAGAGCAAGATATCCCGTTCGATCTCATCCGGCGTCATGGTATAGCCGTTTACTGGACTGGTCTCATGATGGTTGACGCCTTTGAACTTGACCTTCTTGCCGTTGATCATAAAAATGTCGCCGGCAATGGTCACTGTACGGAAACCAATATGCTCTTTGATGCAGGCAGTTGCCGTCTCATAGTAGATATTGTAGAGGACGGGGTTCTCAGCATTCCATTCGTCCACATCAAGGTCATCAAAGGCGACTTCGGCCACCTTGTTTTCTGCATGAACCGTGGCTGTTCTGAGGAGACCATGTCCCTCAAGCGTGAACGTTACATCCGTATCCGCATAGGTCTGTGCTTTGAGTGTCAGCGAATAGCTGTTGCCACTCTTCGCCGTTTTGGCGTCAATATCCCACAGATCGGTCGGCTCACTGATGCACAGCAGGACATCACGGAAAATGCCGTTGTTGCGGAACATATCCTGTCCTTCAAGGTATGTGCCGTTGCACCAGCGGTGCACGACGGCGACCAGCTCGTTGTCACCGGGCTTGAGTCTGCCGGTCAGGTCAAATTCGGCCGTGTTGTGTGCACCCTCGGAATAACCGACATGACCACCGTTGACATAAAGATCAATGCAGCTTGCCACACCGAGGAAAGAGATCACAGTATCCTTTTCGGGATCATCGATCTGCAGATGGCGACGATATACACCGACAAAATTGTATTCGTCTCCCGGGTCTTTATACCGGAGGCTGATCTTCTGGTCCACGCCCATCCAGGAGAAGACCTTTCCGACTTTATCAAGCGTCGGAATGACGGGTGGGTTATATGGGAACTGATAGCGGATGTTGACATAAAACGGTCGGTCATAGCCGCGGAACTGCCAGCAGGCGGGTACATCAATCTTATCGAAATCGACCGTGTTCGTATCAAGCACAGCGGGAAGCTCTGCAGGCTTTGGATAGAATTTGAAGTCCCATTCACCGTTTAAGCACAGGACCTTTGAGGAGGCATAGCGCTTTTGCTTAAGAGTGACGGCATCTGCACTGGTTCTGTCCGGATATGGGATAAAGTAGCTGCGTGCAGGCAACTTATTTACCTCATAGACGGAAAACGTGTGATAGTTGTTTGTGTTAAGTGGGTATTTCATGAGGGTTCCCTCCTTAATCGAAGTGAGGCATAAGTTTCGAGCATTCTTTGTATGGAAATATTGTATCATGGAGATATTTGCCATAGCAAGGTATGGATACACATTTGTATAGAGAAGAGGCATATACGCAGGCTTTCCTCGGTTCTTACAATTATCCGGGAATTGATGCAAAACCGGAAAGCAGTGCCTCGGATAGGGTAGAGCCGGTCATTGACAGATCGTTCTGTGCCGTTATAAAATGTCTGCAGCAATCGGAAGGAAAACAGAGAAAATGAAACGAATCAGTGTGCTCTTTCTTATCATGATTTCGATATGCTCCATTGGCTCAGCACATATACTGAACACCGGATGGTGGGATGCGGATATCACCTCGCTTCAGTATGCCCGCTATTTGATTAAGGCGAGACTGGAAGAAGAGGGGTCGACCAACTCAAAAGATGCACAGATCGCATTGCTTGATGCATCTGATGCAACATGGCGACAGAATGGGGCGAATCTTTTAAATCCGGACTGGGAAAGCGGGACGGATAATGAACTGAGAAGTGCGCTTGTTCAGCTGGAAAACCATATCTTGGGCAATGGGCAGATGCTTCTCGGATACTCGTCTTCGTCATGGGTTGAGAATGCACAGACGGGCTCAAGGCCGGAACGACTCTCGATTGCGCATTCGGGAACCATTGATCGAAACGGTGTCAATATTCGGAATCGTCCGGGCGGTGGTGCTGTCGAACGAGTGAACAGCGGAACGACGGTCGAAATTATTGACTCACAAACGGACTCGGAGGGCGTTGTCTGGGCAGAGGTCGTTCATGGGAAGGTTACGGGATATGTCCGGGGAGATATGCTTAAGCTGATAGATGGGGACATTTTGCCCGGCGAATCCGCGCTGACGAACGATACGGTATTTGCAATCAGCGAGGATGGCAGCTTCACCGTTCGATACCTTGAAATCAGGGCAGCCTGTCTGGCCTGCCTGGATGCAAACGTTTCCTATGATCATATTCTGAAAGGACTGACTGATCAGGAACGGAAAAGTGCGATCGACAAAGCGATTGCAACGATTGAGACGTTCAAGGCGACAACCTGGTGGGCGAAAGAAAAGCTGGGCTATACGATTTCAGAGGAACATGAGCAGGAGTTGATCGAGAACGCAAGGGAAACAGTCGTAGATGAACGTGAGGACATGGAGTACTGGACCGGAGAGACGGATTCTGTCATCATCTCAACAAGACTTGACATTTTCGGCGATAACCTGACATATTTGCTGCTTCAGAGTGAGTGGGAGGAAGCGCTCCAGTATTGCATTGACAATGATGAGACCTTTGAAGAGATGAAGACGGCAGTGATGTCAGATGAGACGTATAGCGAGTATACGTTCGATTCCCTTCTCAGGAATCGGCTTCTCTCGGACTATCTTAAGAAGATGAGGGAAGAGGCTCACATTCTTGAACTGGATCGGAAAGAACTGTACGAGGACCTTTCTCTCTTTGATCCGAACCTCAGATACTGATGCAAGCGAATTACCGCGCCTCCATGAGAGAGATGAAAATAGTGACCGGGACATGCAATTTGCATGTCCCGGTCACTTCTTTATGAAAGCCGGCGTACATCGCCACGGTCGATGCTCAGTGTATATCCGATTCCCTCCATGCGGCGCTGTAGACAGGAGCGGCACTGTGCGGATTCATCTCCGGTGCAGATCTTGTTGTCATACAGGGCATACTTTTTGCGAACAGAAACCGGAGAAAGATTGGGCATGACCACGTTGGCACCTGCCAGGATGCCGAGCTCCCGACCCTCGGGATGGATGGTTCCAAGCGCTGTGGTTGCGGGAAGCAGGACGTTTGGAGAAATGAGACGGATCAGGGAGAGGAGAAAGAGGGTCAGGTCAAGGGAGCCGGCAGGCATACGGGCAAATGGTGTGTCATGATGGGGGATGAATGGCCCTATGCCGCACATTTCCGGCCTAAATGTCTGGATGAAAGACAGATCCTCTGCGAGAATCTCCGGCGTCTGGTACGGGGAACCGACCATGAAGCCGCATCCGACCTGATATCCGAGGGATCTCAGCACCGTAAGACAGTGCATCCGATTGCTAAAGGACATTTCGGGCGGATGGAGACGCTCATAGTGATAGGGATCAGCGGTTTCATGGCGAAGCAGGTACCGGTCTGCACCGGCTGCACGGAGTGCAGCATAGCTTTCCTCACTGCGTTCTCCCATTGAAAGGGTCACGGCACAGTCAGGATGCCGGGCCTTGAGTTGGCGGACGATGTCCGCGAGCACATCATCCGTGAAATAGGGATCCTCGCCGCCCTGCAGGACAAAGGTACGAAACCCCAACAGATATCCCTCATCTGCGCAGGCATAGATTTCATCTGGTGTCAGGCGATATCGTTCCGCTTTTCTGTTTTCACAGCGAATACCGCAGTACAGACAGTTGTTTTTGCAGATGCTGCTGATTTCAATCAGGCCGCGTGTAAAAACCTCATTGCCATAAATTGCTTTTCTCAGGGCGACAGCTTTCTCGGCGGCGTATGCAGCAAGATCCTTGTCATAGTCTCGGACGAGACGGGCATATTCGGGGAGATCCAGGCGATGCTCCCGGGCGAGACGATCTATCAGGGTATACATGTCGCTGCCTCCGTGTCCTTTTGCAAGAGGTCCGGGAAGATGGACAGGCTGCGCTCAAGAATGCCATTCATTCTTGCAATCAGGATGCCGTAATTGGTAAAGGGTACCTGCCCCTCCGCCTGATGCATCCTTTCCCGGACCACGGTTTCCGTCAGCATGCATCCGCCGCAGTGGACCACAAGGGCATACCGCTTAAGGTCCTCCGGGAACTCCCGGCCGGAGCAGGTCTCAAAGATCAGGTCTTTCCCGGTATAGCTTCTTAGCCATTTCGGAATCTTCACCGTGCCGATATCCCCGCACTGCCGATGGTGCGTGCAGCCCTCCGCCATGAGAATCCGGTCTCCATCCCTTAAATGGTCACAGGCGAGGACTCCCTGAACAGCGGAATGCAGGAATCCCTTATACCGGGCCATGAGGATGGAAAAGGAGGTAAGAGGAATTGTGGACGGAACAATTTCATTGACCACCTTAAAGACCTGACTGTCGGTGATGACAAGTGCAGGCGGAGCTTTGAGAGCATGCAGCGCATGCGGGAGCTCGGTTTCCTTCACGACCAGGGGAATATTGTCACTGTCAATCAGGTCGCGAATGGTCTGCTGCTGGGGCAGGATGAGGCGGCCTTTTGGTGCGGCAGAGTCAATGGGACAGACCAGAATGCAGACGCTCTCCTTTGGAATAAGGTCACTGACAAGCTTCTTTTCTGTTCGGTCCGGCAACATCGAAGCCAGAATGTGCTTGAGCCGCTCAATGTTTTCACCTGTCTTGGCACTGACGGCCAGTGCGTTTTCCACGGACGAGCCTGGCCCGATGTCGGATTTGTTAAAGACAGTGAGTGTAGGCAGGCCACGATCCTTGGCTCTGCTTAAAAAGGCCTGATCTTCCTCCTGCAGTCCCTGCGTGGCATCTGCGACCAGAACGGCGATGTCACATTCTTTGAAGATGTGCTCTGCCTTATCCACTCTCTGCGCGCCGAGATCACCGGTATCGTCAAATCCGGGTGTGTCGATGATGACCACAGGTCCCAGGGGCAAAAGCTCCATTGCCTTGCGTACGGGATCTGTCGTTGTCCCCATGGTAGGGGAAACAATGGAAAGTGCCTGACCACAGATGGCGTTGACCAGACTGGATTTTCCGGCATTGCGCTTTCCGAAAAAGCCGATATGAATGCGCTCACCGGATGGGGTTTCATTGAGACTCAAAATGGGATCACTCCTTTGTCGTACTAACGGGAACAATCTGAAACACAGACGAGGCAACAACAAAAAAGCCGTATCTCAAGACAGAGATACGGCTGGATTTCCGCAAAAAGAGAAACGAAAACCACCGGCATCTTGTCTTTCACCTCAAGTTTCGTTTCAGTGTCAGGGGATGCTGTGAAAATATGAAATTTGAAATACCTCAGCAGAGGTTAATGGCTCGAGAAGGTCGCTTTGGCAGTGATGCCCGGGATCCGCCCGAGAGCGCCGGTCAGAGAATTGATCTGGTCGTTGGGCGCATCCAATACCATACAGATGATATTGATATCCTTCTGACGATACGGAATGCCCATGCGTCCGACGACGTATTGCGCATACCGATGAAGCAGATCATTCAGCTGCTGTATCTGGCTGCTGTCCTCTACGATAATGCTGATTATGGCTACACGATTTTCCATGCACTCACCTCCAATGACCGGATGATACCATGTTTGAAAATGGAATGCAAGAGGGACATTTTACACCTTGACAGGCACCTCTAGGGTGTAAAATGCCCTGGCGGCCCATGGAAATCTGGCGGGTATGGACGGTTGTAAAGACAACAGGTAGGATTCGGGATGCGCGGATGATGCAGATGGCGCCCGGGAGCACTTGTCATCTGCGCTGTGGGCGAGTCTGCATTTTGGAAGATCAAAGAAAAACGGGAATTGGAAATTTGGGGGTTGCAATATACCCCATGGGGGTATATAATACCTGCGGCAGGTGAGAATATGGAGATGAATCATGACACGCGCCCGGATTCTGAGGAAAACAGCAATCACAGGAAAAAGGAGCGTACACAGGAAGAGCGCAAAGCGCTCATCCATCGGCTTAACCGAATTGAAGGTCAGATCCGGGGAATTCGGAATATGGTGGAGCAGGATGCCTACTGCCCGGACATACTGACGCAGGTTGCTGCCGCCAGCGCAGCACTCAGCAGCTTTACCAAGATGCTGCTTGGCGCCCATATCCGTACGTGTGTCGCGGAGGATATCCGCGCGGGAAATGATGGGCGGATTGAAGAACTGGTTGAGATGCTGCAGAAGCTGATGAAATA
>JAFUZM010000275.1 GCA_017476605.1 Clostridia bacterium | reverse complement strand
CTGTATTTGGTTAGCAATCATATTAGAATCCTCCATAACTTAATATGGAGTATTATATAACATCTAATCGATTTTGTCAATAGTTTTGTTATAAATTTCTTGATTTTATACGAGTTTTTTACCTTTTGACCCTGGAATCATCTATTTGACTGACACCAGCGGCCTCATGATGACGCTGGTGCGATATATCCTGTTTGCGCTTGTCTATACGGGATGGTCGCTGCTGTTTTTGCATGTTCATCCCCGATATGCGCTGTATCTCTCCGTGTTTTTCACGATTCTGATGGGCGTATGGTTCAGCATTGTTCAGATCATGCTGTCTCTGCTGCACATTCAAAACCAGGTGTTGCTGATCCTGCTCACCGGCATCTGCCGGATTCTTTCCATCCTGATCATCAAGCGGTTCTGGATTCAGGTGGATGCAGGCCGAACCATCACGCTGCATGAAATGGCGCTCAGCTTATTTCCGGCAGCCACCTGCTTTTTGGCGAACCTGACCCTGTTTGAATACATGAGCGGCCACTACGGTGACATTTCCCCCGCCAGCTATCTGCCTGTTGCTCTCCTGGTGCTCATCTTTGGCTTTTCTGCCCTGATTGTGCTGATTCATTCGGAGAGCTACTTTCAGATGTCTGCCCTGAAGCGGGAGAGGGAAATGGCTCAGCAGCAGCTTGAGGAACAGTATCAGCTCTTTTTGCGGGAGCAGGAGGCCAATGAACAGGTCAGGGCCCTGCGCCACGATATTCAAAATCATCTGCATACCATTGAAAAGATGGCAGCATCCAATGATGCAGCAACCATCCGTCAGTATGTGGAAAATTTGCAGGAGGCAGCGTCGCAGACCGAAAGCGCCAGTATCACCGGTAACACCACACTGGATGCACTGCTTTCCGCCAAAATCCCCGTGTATGCCAGGCAGGGAATCCGCTTTCAAAACTATCTGTCAATGAAGAATGCTGACATGTTCAGCTCCATGGAAATCTGTACGCTGTTTGGCAATGCGCTTGACAATGCGGCCGAGGCCGTCCGGCAGGACAGCCTCACGGAGCGATACATCCATCTGAGTGGCGGCATCATTCATGATCACCTGGTTGTGAAGATTGCCAATCCTTATGCGCATACCCTGTATCCCGTCCACTCCCGCTTTGAATCCACGAAAAGGATAGACCGGCCCCATGGTTATGGCCTGATCAATATCGAAAAGGTCATTGAGGCGCATCAGGGAACCGTTTCCTATAATACGGATCATCAGGTGTTCACCATGATCTGGATGGTCCCTCTGGCAGGATAAAACGGCATGCCAAATTCCGGATCGCATGGCTGAAATCGGACTTTCCTCATGAATTGTAAAGATGGGGAACGTCGCCCTGGAATTTCCAGAGGATACGGCAATCCTGCACCTTGACATCATGAGTACAATAACAGATGACACGATACAAGCGGCTTCCTGCGCTGATACGACACAGCAGGGAGCCGTATTTTTATTGTGAAATGGCAACTCTGCGCCATAAGCGCATGTGAAAAAAAGGAGGAAAAAGATATGCGAAAACTGGTATCCTGTCTTTTGTGCCTGTGCTTGTTTTTAGGTCTGTGTGGTATTGCAGCAGCGGAGGAGTACACCGCTGAGGCAATGGGCAAAAACGATATGGTGAAAGTCACCGTTCGTTTTGCTGAAGGAAAAATCGAGGCGATCTCTGCCGAACATAATGAGACGCCCGGCCTTGGAGATGTGGAAATCGCAAGGCTGATTGATGAGGTCGTTGCCAATCAGAGTCTCAATATTGATGCCACCTCCGGCGCAACCATGAGCCATGATGCGTTCCTGGCTGCTGCCACGGAAGCCCTGACTCTGGCCGGGGCAGATGTAGCGGCCTTCAAGGACGGCGAAAAAGTGGCAGTGGCAACATCGGAATATGATGTGACCAATGCGGATATCATCATTGTAGGCGGTGGTGCCGCCGGCATGACCGCAGCAGTGACGGCTTCTCAAAAAGGCGCCTCGGTTATCCTGCTTGAAAAGAGCGGTGTTCTGGGTGGAAACACCGTCTGCGCTGCCAACGGCATAAATGCGTTCGATTCCAAGGTTCAGCTGGCGGATGAAGCGTATCAAAGCGCTCCTACCAGCTTTGAGGATATCGAAGCTCTGCACATGAACGATCTGAACCGGAAAGAACTGGTGGATGCGTTTATTTCAGCATCCGGCGAATCCATTGATTTCTATACCGATCTGGGTGTCAACTTTGTGGTGGATATTCAGAGCGATCCCCGGAATAAGACGTCAAATTATTACATGATCAAACCGGCCGATGGCAGCAGCACGGCGATCACCATGGTCAATGCCATCGAAAACCGGCTTGCGCAAACCAGTGTGAAGCTTTACAAAAACACCGAGGCTGTGTCACTTATCCAGGATGAGAACGGCAAGGTCACGGGCGTTACGGCCATTGCTGCAGATGGCAGCGAAATCGAGTTTACAGGAAAAGCTGTGCTGCTGGCAACCGGCGGCTTTGGTCAGAATGCTGAGCTGATTGCAAAGGTCAATCCATCTCTTGCCGGTGCGATTACGGATGAAATCGCGCCTACGACCGGTCAGGGCCTGCTGATGGCCCAGGCGATTGGCGCGGATGCGGTGGATTTTGGCGAAATTCAGACCTTCCCCAGCGTCATCAAGGGCAGTGGAATGTTCATGTCCTTCGGCCTTTGGATGGGCGGTGAGGCGATCTATGTGAACAAATCCGGTGAGCGCTTTGGCAAAGAGAAGTTTGAAATGGGCTCCGCCATCCTGGCCCAGGAAGACAGCCTGGTATATGGAATCTTTGACGAGAGCAGCTATAATGAGGGCATGCACGCCGGCCTGATTGAAAAGGGATTCATGGTATCGGCGGACAGCCCGGAAGAACTGGCGGGAAAACTGGGAATCAACGCGGAGGGCCTGGCTGCATCCATCGCAAAATGGAACGAGGATGCTGCCAGCGGCGGTGTTGATACACTGTATGGACGGGAAAACATTAAGCCCATTGACGGCAAACTGTATGGCTATCAATCGGGCGTTGGTGCACATTACTTCATGGGCGGCCTGCTCATCAATGAAAACACGCAGGTGCTGAGTGTCAGCGGTGAGCCTATTCCCGGTTTGTATGCTGCAGGCGAGGTTACCGGCGGATTCCATGGACGCCAGCGCGTGGATGGCTCTGGCCTGGGTGATTCCTTCGTGTTTGGCCGTATTGCCGGCAATGTGCTAGCTGAAAAGGTTGCCGGGGAAAAGGCGGAGAAAGCTGCTTCCTCTGTGTCACTGCTCACGGAGAGCCGCAATGACTGGACGTTTGCACCCAATGGCACGGTTTCCGAGGAAGATCTCATGACCATACTCCAGGCAGGAATCAATACGCCCAGCGCGATCAATGAGCAGCCCTGGCTGTTCTCCGTGGTGCGTGATCCGGAAATTCTGTCTCAGCTGGAAACAGACTCCCAAAACGTGGCGGTACTGATTCTCGTGTCCGTGGAAAACAGCAATGAGATGAAGATTGTGGATGCCGGCATGGCGACAGAGGCCATGTACCTGACGGCAAAAGCCCTTGGGTATGCAGCAAAGATTGAGACCTCTCCTGCCCGTATCGTTCGCCGGGATGAAACCGGCAAATGGGCAGAGATACTTGGTATCCCGGAGAGCAAAACCTGTCGCGCGGCTGTGCTGATCGGTGCGCCGGACAACAGCCTTGATGCGGTCAGCCATGCGTCTGAACGCAAGGATCTGAATGAAATCGTGGTATTTGTCGACTGATACAATAAATGCTCCCTCGTATGACGAGGGAGCATTTATTTGATATGGCCTGCAAATCGTCAGCAAGCAGATAACTGTCATTCGTGAAACAGATGATCCAAGGTAATACAGGAATCAACAATGGAGCTGTACTTTCCTGAATGGATTCCGTACGGAGTTACAAATGTACATCTCAGATTCTTCCGTGTCTTTTGTTCCCTGCGAAAGAGCTCGGTGCGTTCCCGGATTGTGTCCATCAGTTTCCTGTCAATGACATATTCAGAGGGAGAATACTTCATCTCACATAGATTCATGACCAGATCATTCCTGTCGATAATCAGATCAATCTGCCCGCCCTTCCATTCGACACCATCTTTATCGACATATGCTTTGCAGCTCCAGGCATATGCATTCGATAGAATTCCGGAAATTCCAAGTGCATGCTTTATCTGTGGAATATGATGCAGGCAGACCTGCTCAAAAGCATACCCGAGCCATGCATTTTTGGCTCCGCTTTGTCCGAGGTGTGTCCAAAAGGCTGAATCCTGCCCATCGTGGTGCGCGACAAATCGCAGATGGAACAGGGTGAACATATCTGTGAGCTGATAAACTTTTCCTCTCTCTTTCTTGGTGGGATCCGCATACACTCGCAAAAAATCACATTTATTGAGGTTCTCAAGCGTTTTGCTGAGAAGACCGCCACTTAATCCGGTCTGAGAGGATATCTCTTCCCTGGTCAAGCCTTTCCCTTTATTTGAAAGTGCCTCAATTACACTTCGATAAAGTGGACTGTCGCTGAACAGGGATCTGAACAGAAAATCATATTCCGTTCTCAGTGGGGCACTTTCCTCGAAAAACAGAGTGTCGATATTGACGGAAAAGGGCAAATCCGGGTCGAGCATTTCAAGATAATACGGAATCCCTCCCAGAATCATGTATGTCTGCAGGATCTGATGCCGTTCATAATGCATACCTTTGACATCGTTCAAGTAGTATTCAACCTCATGCAGAGAAAAGGGGGCGAGATAAATGGAGCGACTTGTGCGTCCATAAAGGCCACCTTTATCGCCGATCAGCTTGTCGAGCATCCAGGTTGTGGCAGAACCGCATACAAAGAGCTTCAGCAAGACTTTCTCTCTTCCCCATGAGTTATAGAATCGTGAAAAAGCCGAGAGAAATTTGCTGTTTTTGGTATCCAACCAAGGAAGCTCATCCAGAAAAACGACAACCCGGTCTTTTTTGAGAGACAGAAGATAGTCCCGCAGATGATCAAAAGCTTCAAACCAGTCTTCGGGAGATTGTGTATTACCGGAGGTGCGCATGTTTAATTCTTTTTGAAACAGGCTCCGCTGCACAGCTGCTGTTTCTAGGTAAAGACCGGTGAACTCGAAATCAATGAAATCGCCCAGTGTTTCGCGAATGAGATATGTTTTGCCGACTCTTCGCCTACCATATACGGCAATCAATTCAGACTTGTCGGATTGGAAATATCTGTTTAACAGGCGAACTTCTTTTTCTCGTCCAATTAACTTTTCACTCATCATTTGTCTCCTGGTATTAGCCAAACATTACGGCTGAATGTACAATCGGTTGTATTATAGAGGACACCCGGGGAGCTGTCAACGATTTTGCTCCTTAAGTATTAAAAAAATATATGTTAAGGAGCAAAATTAATCTGGATGAATTGAAATAAAGAAATGCTATGATAAACTGCATAAATCGCACGAACAATCAAATATTAATATCAATTCGCTCCTTAAACATATAAAAAACAAGGGTTAAGGAGCGAATTCAGAATCAAATCCTTCATGATGATCAGACAGCGTTAATCATCAGCTGTGCTTGAGAATTGGAAACAGCAATAGTGAAGTATGGATAAAGAGAGCCTCCTTTGTTATACTACCAAAGGCTTAACGGTAGAATATGAAAACAAAGGAGGCGGTCCAAATGGACGATGATCGTTTATCACATTTGCGTTGGAAATGCGAATCATAGTGTGGATTCCGAAATAACGGAGGGGAGCATTGTTTGGGAGAGTAAGTAGATGTAAGCATTCTGTGCGCATTGGAAGTTATTCGCATTGACATCCAAATCATGAAGCCAATGTTTCTGTATGTGATGCAGGGAAGTCATCTTCTTTCTATCTGAAAGAGAGGAAAATATATTAGGGGATTGACAAATTGTCAAACACAATGCATAATATGCGAAACTGCTTCAGGAGTATTGAATATGGACCGGGAAAAACCAAATCAAATGGGCGAACTGGATGAACGGGCTCAGCGGCTTATGGAAGAGAAGGATGCGGAAAGCAGGCTTCGAATCTTTGTTGGACCGATGGAGACTGTATTGACGGTTCTGTTTATCGCTTTTGCCGTATTTGAAATATATGCGAATCTGACAGGGAAGCTGGGTGCGGTAAAGCTGCGTGCATCCCACATCATGTTTTTGCTCCCCCTATGTTACATTTTGTATCCTACGTATAAGCGGGAAAAGCGGAGAAGAAAAAGTGTGCCGATCTGGGACTATGTCCTGATTGCGGCAGCCATCGGGTGCTTTTCCTATATTCTATGGCGGTATGATGCAATGGCCAAGACGGGCAGGCTGAACAATACCGATGTCTGGGTTGGCGTCGTCTGTCTGGTACTGGCCTTTGAGGCAGCAAGACGTGCCTCCGGCAATCTGGCCATCATTGCACTCATTTTCCTTTCCTACTTTGCCATATGGGGACGCTATGTTCCCGGGACATTCGGGACAACGGCGTTTACCCTGAAACGGGTGATTAAATCTCTGGTATGGGATACCATTGGCATTCTTGGAACGGGCGCCGGTGTATCGGCTACCTATATTTTCGTCTTTGTTCTGTTTGGTTCCTTCCTTAAATACAGCGGATTTTCCCAGTTTATCAATGATATCAGCCTGACACTGGTGGGACGCTCTCCCGGTGGACCGGCCAAGGTTTCGGTCATCGCCTCTGCGCTGATGGGCATGATTAACGGCTCGGCAATTGCCAATGTGGCCACAACCGGAACCATCACGATTCCGCTGATGAAGAAGACCGGATATAAAAAGGAATTTGCCGGAGCGGTGGAGGCGGTGGCCTCCACTGGCGGACAGTTTACCCCGCCGATCATGGGCGCCGTGGGATTTGTCATGGCGGAGTTCATGTCGGTCAGCTATACCAGGGTGATGCTGGCGGCCATCATCCCAGCGTTTCTCTATTACCTTTCGCTGCTTTACAGCGTTCATCTTGAGGCAAAGCGCCTGGGACTTTCGGGACTGGCTCCCGAAAATATTCCCAATGCGGTAAAGGTGCTGAAGGAACAGGGACATCTACTGATTCCGCTGGTGATCCTGCTTGCCATGATGTTCATGGGATATACCCCGCTGTATGCGGCCATCATTGCGATTTTTGTGACGATCCCGGTGTCCTTTCTGAGAAAGAATACACGGATGAGTCTCTCAACCATCGTAAAAGCGGTGGTTGAGGGAAGCCGAAGCGCTGTTGGTGTCGGAATCAGCTGCATCATCATCGGCGTCATTATTGGCTCTGTCAACATGACAAGCCTTGGCGTCAATTTCGGTGCGCTGATTCTCAAGGTGGTGGGAGAAGGCCAGCTGTTCCTGGGTGGCATCATGGTCATGGTGATGTCCATCATCCTTGGTATGGGCGTACCCGGCGTTGCGGCCTATGTCATCGTTTATGCCGTTGCCGTTCCGGTACTCAGGCAGGTGGGCGCAACAGAGATGGCAGCAAACATGTTCTGCCTCATCTATGCGTGCCTTTCCAACATCACGCCTCCGGTGGCCATGAGCTCCTACGTTGCCTCGGGGATTGCCGAATCGGATATGACAAAGACAAGCCTTATTGCCATCCGGCTGGGCATAGCGGGATTCATTGTCCCGTTCTTCTTCCTCAATAACCCGGTACTGCTGTATGGAAGCACGGACGGTGTTTCGCTGCTGCTGACGGCGCGCTGCTTTATTACGGCGTGTATCGGTGTTCTCGCACTGGCAAGCGGTCTCTCCGGTCTCCCGGTTGAACGGGAGAGTGGGGGCAAGCGAAGTCTCAGGCTGTGCTGCCGAGGGATTCTCATCATTGCCGGTTTGCTGTTTATCAACCCATCCCTTGTGACAGATGGGATCGGAGCACTCATGATCGGGATTGAAATCCTGATGGATCGTGCCGTGCTGCGCCGCGTTGCTTTCTAACCGCCATAACAGGCGGAAAAATAGAGAGAGAAAAAGAGAGGAAAACACATGAAAAGATTTCTCATCGCGCTTTTGACTCTGGCATGTCTGGTATCTGCAACGGCGTATGCAGCAGACATCAACTTTGTAACCGCAGGAACACAGTCGACGTTCTATCCCATCAGCGTGACAATCGCTGAACTCTGGAACACGTCTATTGAGGGAATGAATGCAACGGCAACGCCCAGCGGTGGCGGTGTTGACAATTTGAATCAGGCACTGGATGGCGAGGCTCAGATTGGCATTGCCAATGCAAACCTTGTGTATCAGTCTCAGGAAGGCATTGCCAGCTTTGATGGCGAGCCGAACCCGAACATCCGGATCTTTGCAGGCCTTTATTACAACCCGAATCAGGTTGTTGTGACCAAGGCAAGCGGAATTAACACCCTTGCGGATCTGGCCGGACATCACATTTCCGTTGGCCCAAGCGGCTCCACAACCGTGGATGAGTCCTCCGTGCATCTGGCCGCCCTTGGCCTCAGCATTGACAAGGACATTCAGGCAGAATACATGGATACCAGCTCCGCTGCGGATGCGATCAGCAACAAGCAGCTGGATGGTGCCTGGATCATGGCCGGCACACCCAACAGCGCAGTTGCTCAGATCATGACCACCAGCGAGTCCAAGATCGTGCCGATCCCGGCAGATGTGGTGGAAACGCTCAAGGCGGACTATCCCTGGTATGCAACCTATACGATTCCTGCAGGTACCTATGACGGACAGGATGAGGATGTTGAGACCAGCGCCGTTAAGCTGACACTGTTCATCACGGCAGACGTGGATGAGGAAACCGTCTATCAGATGACCAAGACCTTCTGGGAGAACTGGGATATGCTGATAGATACCCACAAGGCACTGGCTGCAGCAGATCCACAGAAAGCATGTCTGGATCTTGCAGGCGTTCCGATTCACGAGGGTGCAGCCCGTTACTATCGGGAAATTGGCCTGATTGATTAACGCAAAGCGCAGGCGGCCATAAGCCGCCTGCTTTCTTTCACACGGAGAGTAGGTAAAGCATGCAAAAGAGAAAGATAGGACTTGTTGGAATCTGGTTTCCGGAAGCAAAGGAAATGCTGCATGAGCTGACACCGCCGGGGTTTGAACTGGTGGAGGCGCTGTCGCCGGGTGAGTTTTGGCGCCTTGAGGAATGCGAGGCGATGGTTTCCCGTCTGACCGCCGATCCGGGCCTGATCGACCTTACACCGCGGATGCGGTTCTGGCAGGTGTGGGGATCTGGTTTTGAATACTGCGACATTGAGGCGTGGGGACGCCGTGGCATTCCCATTGCCAATTGTCCGGGCGTGAATGCGGGAATCGTTGCCGAACTTACGATTATGCTGATGCTTGCGGGATATCGCAACCTGCTTCAGATCAACCGAGATCTCAGGAACGGTCATTTTCCCCGATCGGAGTATTTTGGAAAATCCTTTATGCTGCGCGGGAAAACGGTGGGCATTCTTGGTCTCGGACGGATCGGACGCCGGGTTGCCGGTCTTGTGAGTGCCTTTGGCGCAAAGGTCATCTATTATGATATTCTGCGCCAGCGGGAACAGGAGGAGCGGTTTGACTATCGCTTTGTTTCCTTTGATGAACTGCTGAAAACAAGCGATGTGCTCAGCATTCACTGCCCGTTGGATGATTCCACACGCGGTATGATTGACGAGACTGCCTTTGCAAAAATGAAGCCGACGGCGATGTTTGTCAATGCCGCCCGTGGCGCAATTGTCAAGGAAGCAGCCCTGATTGATGCACTGAACAGCGGAAAGATTGCAACTGCCTGTCTTGATGTATATGAACATGAACCCCTTCCTCCGGGGCATCCGCTGCTCTCCATGGACAATGTCGTGGCCTCTGCGCATGCAGCGGGCAACACGAGGGACAATACGGAAAATATGGCAAGATATGTCATGGAAAACATAGATGCCTTCTTTGCGGGAAGACAGCTGAATTCACCGGAGGACATCGTCAACACGGCCTTTTTGAAGGCATGATGATGCGTGCTGCTTTGTCTGCAGGTGCATTGATTTGCTGGGAGGTCTGGAACATACCTGCTTTTGAGAGCGCTTGATACCTGGCGGATCTTCTCCGGGGGAATGGATTGTATTTCGTTTTGTTAATCTGCCTTTGATGCCGGTGTTCACGGAACGTTCCTTCTTTCATGGACATCGGTGCATCCGATCAATAAGGCTTGGATATGTTGTTGATGTGAATTGAGGACGGACCCGGAAAGGAGAACCGTATGAACTGGAACGAAAAAAAGCTTGGATTTGGGCTCATGCGCCTGCCCAAGGATGAAAACGGAAAGATCATTGTTGAGGAAGTCAGCCGTATGGCGGACCGGTATCTGGCTGCCGGATTTACCTATTTTGATACGGCGTACGTCTATGAGGGCTCTGAGGTAGCGTTTCGGGAAGCGGTGGTGAAGCGCTATCCAAGAGAGAGTTACACCATTGCCTCCAAATTGCCGGCATGGAAAATTGCAGACCAGTACGGACCAAAGGAAATATTCGAGGAATCCCTGCGGCGCTGCGGCGTTGAGTATTTTGATTATTACCTCCTCCACAGCATGCAGGAGAACCGAGAGGAGCTCTACGAAACCACCGGATGCTATGAGTTTGTCCGCCGGATGAAGGAAGAGGGCAAGATTCGGCATATTGGTTTTTCCTTCCACGGCAGTCCGGAACTGCTTGAGCGTACACTGCAACGGCATCCGGAAATGGAGTTTGTTCAGCTGCAGATCAATTATGTGGACTGGGACAATGAACTGATCGCCACAGGGCGCAACTATGAAATTGCCCGCAAATACGGGAAGGACATCGTTGTCATGGAACCCGTCAAAGGCGGTTTTCTGGCCAATGTGCGCAGCGACGTCCGTGAAATTCTGGATGAGGCGGATGCAGAGGCATCCGCAGCCGCACTTGCGCTCCGCTTTGCGGCCTCTCTTCCGGGTGTTAAGGTGGTACTCTCCGGCATGAGCAGCCTGGCTCAGCTCGAGGAAAATGTAAAGCTCTTTGCCTCGTTCACGCCGCTTGAGGATGCACAGATGGACGTGATACGAAAAGCCGGACAGGCCATTCTGAATGTCCCCACTGTTCCCTGTACATCCTGCCGCTACTGTGTGGAGGGATGCCCGATGCAGATTAAGATTCCGGACATCTTTAGCCGGTTCAATATGCTTCTGACCTTTGGCGAGCATTTCCGTCCCCATGGACTATATAATGATCTGGTGGCCGCCGGCAGTGGTCGGGCAGGCGACTGTATTGGCTGTGGACAGTGCGAGAGCGTCTGCCCGCAGCACATTGACATCATAGAGCAGCTGGCCAAGGCCAGTGCCCAGCTGGACGTCTGACTGTCCTGATTTTCGCACTGCAGAGCTCTTGATGATCAGGAGCTCTGCTTCTTTTTGGGTTGCACATATTCCCAACTGGTTCGGGAAGCGGGATGTTTCCGAGGCATTTCCGGTGGATAGTGTATACGGTCATCTTCATTTCAAAGAGGGATGGAGATGACGCAGGCAACATTGAGGTGGTTGATTCATGTCACGTTTTGAGCGGTTTCGATATGCATTTGTAAAGTCAATTCCGATACTTTGCAGTTACATCTTTCTGGGAGCGGCGTTCGGTATCCTGATGGAGGAGTGTGGATTCCCCTGGTATGACGCGCTCCTGGTCAGCTTTACCGTATATACCGGTGCCTTTCAGTTTGTCCTTCCCGTGCTGCTCACCTCCGGTGCTTCCCTGATGACCATCTGTGGAACAGCCCTGTTTATGAACAGCCGACAGGTCTTTTATGG
>JAFUZM010000039.1 GCA_017476605.1 Clostridia bacterium | reverse complement strand
TACTGCGTAAAAGAGCAGGGATGAGTACGTCAAAGCTTGCTGAGCTTGTGGGAGTAAATATCGGAACGATAAATCGGTATGAGAAAGGGATTATCAAAACAATTCCTGTCGACACTCTCAGAAAAATAGCAGATGCTTTGAATTGCACATATGATGATCTGATTAAAGATGATCCCAAATACTCATCATTATGTGATGATGAGCAACAGGCAGCGATCATTTCATCTGATCAGCTGAGTGAATCAGATAGAAAAATGCTTGAATGGTTTCACTCGCTTCCTGAAAATGTTCAGACAACTCTTTCGGGATTGTGGAGCTAATGGCTCAAGTTTTAGGCAAAAATTACGAACGTTTTCCTGAACAACAAAAAAAGCGTTCGGGATTCGTGTAAATTCCGAACGCTACGTAGTTTTTGATTATTTTGTTATTAAAAGAGGCTCGGAACGCATCCGAATCTCGATTTTGGACTTTTGGTGGGTGAATCATATATAGTGGCTCATTGGAGATCCCGTTCATAGATTTATGTACCAGACCTCGACTTCAATGCTACCGTCTCGACGTGTGCAGAGCTTCAGAACAAGTCCAGATTGCTGGAAAGATAGATTTCTTCCCGGACTTTGATGTGACACTCGGGTTTGGTCATGTAAAAGAGGAGCATTTCAAGGACAATGGCACTTCCGAGACTGCGCCCCTCGATTTTGAAATGTGAAAAGCCGTTGGTTAAATAGAAGCTCCGGATGGCCTCTGTTCCAATGAAGCTGGGATTTTCCATTGCATCCGAGAAACGATATCCCCGCTGTGAAGTTGGTGAGGAACAGATATGATCGGTGAGGACCTCACCAAGATTTTTTTGGCAGACCTGTTCATAACAGGATTTGCGGTCCGGACAGTCAAACCAACAGCATTCATTGCAGAGAAACTCAATCTTCTGCTTTTGTGATTCTGTGAGGGACAAAAGGTCAGCATATGCCCTGTTCAGCCTGAAATCCGGCACAACAAACTTGAATTCCTCCCGTGCAAGCTCTGCCTGGAGCAGAGGAAAGTTCCGCAGTACTTTTGTGGTGGAGGAAACAAAGTAAAAACCGGGATAATGTTGCTTGAGATAGCGTAATAGTAGGTCCGAGGTGAGGATGATGCCGTTTTGTGTGCTGCTTTTTTCAAAAAGGGAACAGAGTGCATTACATTTTCTGTCAGAGAGGTGTTCTTCTCTGAGAAGTGAATTGCTGAACGTCAGCCGCGCGGAAACAGCGTAATCACGCAGCAGCGCAACTGCATTTTCTGGCCGGGCATCACCGAATCCGACACGTCCTCCACCCCATAGACAGTCTGCCGGGGCCCCGTAGATGGAGCCAATTTCACACCAGTCGTAAAAATACTCCCGGTGCTCTCTGAACAGGGGAAGGAAGAGCTTGTAGAGTTCGTAAAATTCGAAGAGCCCTGGAAGATGATAGTATGCTTTCATGTTTTCCATGGATGGTAAACGAACCTTTCGTATCAGATTGAAAGCATCATAATGTGAGCCGGGAATCGTGTCAAGGATATGCTGAAAAAACAGCGAATGTTGTCTGCAGATAGGAAGATCTGAAGGAAAAGAAGGACCGGAAAGCGCCAATACAGGCGGTTTTCTGGCCCTTCTCTCATTTTCTGTGATAGATGCACACAGGCTACTTTATGCATTCGAAAATGGCAATGCCCTCGACATTGGAGGCCTCCGCAGCCTTGTACATCGCTTTGAGGCGCTTTTGCAGACTTGAAAGTCTTTCTTATCAGATCATTATCCGTATGAAGAAGATCAATCTGTGCTATACATGTTTTTGCAGCAGCTCAAGCCTTGATTATTTGGATGCCATACGTACAAAGTTCATTGTATAGACTAATGTTATGTGTTATAATCTCTCTGAATAAACGAGGCGCAGTCAATATGTGCCATCGTGTACAAGGAGAGGGCAGCGCATGGGAGTGTTAGACGCAGAAGCAAAGCAATATCTGGGCAAGAAAGAGGCATTCGCCGATGCTTTCAATTATCTCCTGTATGGCGGAGAACAGGTTATCAATCCTGATCAACTGAAGGAGATAGATACAGCACAACTGGCTCTGACCTATGGGAACAATGCAAGACTGCCCATACAGAAATATCGGGATCTGTTGAGAATCTGGGAAGCTATGACAGATGGAGATATGATATACGTCATCTTAGGCGAGGAGATACAGGGCAAGGTGCACTATGCGATGCCTGTAAAGGATGGGCTTTACGACATGATAGGGTATTCCAAGCAGGTCGAGGAGGCGAGGCGATCGCTCAGAAAGAACGAGGGCAGGACTGATGATGGGAACGCTGAGCTTTATTCGGAGGATGGAGTCCTAAAGATCAAACTGACAAGCGAGGAGTTTCTGTCAGGATTTAGGAAGATGGACAAGCTAATTCCTATAGTGACTGCCGTTGTATATGTCGGGTCCGAGTCCTGGGATGGTCCCAAGAGCTTGATTGAAATGCTAGACATCCAGGATAAGCGTATCCTGCCATTTCTGAATGATTATAAGCTGAACATCATCTCTGCTGCTGATATGGCAGAGGATGACTTTAGAAAGTTCCAAACGGATCTTGGCTTTGTTATGAAGGTCATAAAGCATCAGGGCGAGGATGCCGATAAGATTATAGAAGAAAATGGCCACAGAAAGATTGATCCGGATGCAGCGATGTTCCTTAAGGCCGCAGCAAATCTGGATTTGGAGTTTGAAAGAGAGGAGGATGGCGTAGATATGTGTGTGGCATTAGAGAAGAGGTATAAAGAAAAGGAAATTACAGGAGCGATCGAGGCATATCGAGATGCAGGCAAACAGGATGAATATATTATCAATAGGATAATAAAAAAATATCAAGTTACCAAAGATGATGTACTTGCTTTGCTTACACCTAAGACGGTATAGATTCTCCAATGGACAGAATCAGAATAAGACGGAGCAGGACAGCCCCAAAACAGTGAAGGTTGTCTGCAGATAGGAATGCCTGAAGGAAAAGAAGGACCGGAAAGCACCAATACAGGCGGTTTTCTGGTCCTTCTCTCATTTTCTGTGATCGATGCACACCGGCGAGGAAGTATCATCGGCTAGTGTGAAAAAAAGTGTGAAAAACTCATTTTTGCGGAAGACTGATTGTCGAAAATGTGAAAAACTGTGAAAAACTCGTTTTGACAGCCAAAGAGCTGGTTCAAGCCCTGTGGGCCTGGAGAGGGACCGGTTTCCTCTGCGGCTGTCAATGGGCTTTCGACGGCATAAATCGCCATGGCTCTTTATTCCACGGTCCCATTGACCGCCTTGCTTCCCGTGCTACAGACTCCGTGCCGATTCCGAGCCGTGATGCCTGCCATCCCTGGCGGATTCGAATCGACCTGCTCATGATAGCACGGGAAGACGTAAACCTCAGCGGAACCAAGCAACAATGCCTCCGGCGGGCCTCAAACCGGCGGGCTGCCTGCCATGGTGTGACCATATTGGAGACAAATATGCTTGACTTATTGGCAATAAGTCGACAAAATGAGGCTATTCCAGGCGGCGAAACAGCCCCGACTTATGGCCAATAAGTCAGGAAAGTGTGAAAAACTGTGAAAAACTGTGAAAAACCGTGAAAAACTCAGAACCATTGTTTTACAATGGTTTGCGGGTCATGCAAGTGCCATGATAACCCCCGGAAGAGAGTTTTTCACACTTGTGAGACTTCCAGGCTACTTTATACATTTGAAAATGGCGATGCCCTCGACATTGGAGGCCTCCGCAGTCTTGTACATCGCTTTGAGGCGCTTTTGCAGGCTTGAAATTGTTTCATAGGGTGGGGTAAAGAAGCCTTTGGGCTGATACAGATGACGGATGAACCAGTCGGTTCGTTTGCAGCACTGCTGAACATAGAAGCAGCCGCAGAAGGTACCACCCTTTTTGAGTACCCGGTAGGTCTCCCGATAGGCAGCTTCCTTGTCCGGAAAAGCATGGAAGCCGTTCAGGGACAACACGATGTCAAAGCTTTCATCCGGATAGGGCAGGGCGCCTACGTCTCCCTGCTGAAAGTGGACATTCTGAATGCCAAGGGAGGCTGCCCGCTTTTGTGCATTCCCCATCATATCCTCTGAATAGTCGAGACAGGTGATGTCGGCATCCGGCAGTCCCTGATACAGCGGCATGGTCAGAACCCCTGTTCCGACCGGGACCTCAAGGAGACGGCCACTGAAATCTCTGGGAATTCCGGATAATGCCCTTTCCAGATACTGCTTGTTTTCTTTCTCACCCATGTTCCATACCACGCGGCAGATGGCTTTTCCGGGGAAGCCGGAACAGAGCATCATTTTGTCATAGAAACTGGCTGAGTTGCCTGTGGTACGATATGCCGCTTTGATTTGCTCATAGACTGCCATGGCTATTTTCCTCCCTGAAGCGCATTAAAAATGCTCTCATCCTGTTTGGCGAGGGGAATGGTTCTTGCCTTTTGCTCTGTATCCTCTGTTTCCACATACCCGTCATAGGGGGCCTTGGGATCCACGGGCGTCTGCTTATGGAAGGAATTGCAGACTTTATCCCGATGCGCAAAGGCAAACTCCAGATTGTCCGTCCATCCGGTATGGCCGGTGATGATTTTGGGCCGGACGCCACGATCCCTCAGCTGCTTTTCAAGGCTGGCAAGAGACCGGATCGCCAGGTCATTGCTTTCAGCCAGAGAATGGATGAAGCTGTATCCGCCATCCGCGCCAAACCACAGTGTATCGCCGGTGAAAAGGTAGGCATCATCAATCAGGTATACCATGTGGCCCCAGGTATGGCCCGGAACCTGAATGCAGGTGATCTTAATGTCATCTATCTTAAGGGTCTGCCCGTCCTGCAGAAGGACCTTTTTGTTGTCAGTGTTGACCATGGGGAGTTTATAAAGACCGAAAATGACTTTGCGCCGTACTTCACCGGTCAGGTATTTGTTCTCCGTCTCGCTCAGATACAGCGTTGCGTTCCTGAAAAGGCCGGCGCTATCCCGTTCCACGGCACCGACATGATCGGTGTCCTGATGGGTGATCAGAATATGACGAATTGAAGCGGGATCAAGATCGAGCCAGCTCATTTTCTCCGCCAGCCGATCATAGTTATAGCCTGCGTCAATCATGATTGTCGTTCCGTTCTTGGTGTAGAAAAAGATGTTGGCAATCCACTCCCGTACGCAGCTTACGCGCTCATCAATATGACCGGTATTGAGTGGCTTGAATATGCCCTTTCCGCGGTAGCCAAGGGACATGACGCGTTTTTGAAATTGAGATGCTTTTTTTGACATAGTACCGCTCCTCTGCAGGTACATTTGGGTCTGTTGATTCGCCAAGTCATATGTCAAGTACCTGCTTCCCGACAAAACCATCGCGTACGCGATGGGCATGGCTCCTTTGACGAGCAACTTGATCTTTTGGCGTAGTGACTTTTGTCAGTGCTCGTTACCTGACAAACTCCTGTGTTACTTGATTCCGACCAGCAGTGCCGATCCGGACAGCCCCATGAAGGTTGCCTCGGCCTGGCTTATCCATTTTCCGTTTGTCGTATCAATCAGGTCCACCTGCTGATAGCCAAGCGCACGGAGCCGACGGACAAAGGCCTGCATATCGCCGTACTTGGCTTTTGAAAAGATGTCGTGGAGTGCAAAACGTCCGCCTTTTTTGAGAACCCGCAGGGTTTCCATCAGGATTTCCTGACGGTCTCCGGAGGGAATGTTGTGATACACATAGTTGCTGACAACAGCGTCAAAAGAGGCATCTGCGAAAGGAAGATGGAGGGCATCTCCCTGCTGGAACGAGGCATTCTTTATACCTTCAGCCTTGGCGTTTTGTTCGCAAAGGGTCTTGCTGAATGAGGCATATTCCTTTCCCCAACGGTCAATTCCGACGATCTTTGACGTTTTGTTGCGCTTTGCCACAGCGATGGCCAGAGCACCGCTTCCGCAGCCGACATCAAGACAGACGCTGTTTTGAGGCAGCGTCACATAGGCAGCAATTCCTTCAATGATCTGTTTTGACATCTGCCGTTTGCCATTATAGTCAAAGGCACGGTAAAGCATGAACGACCAGAGGGTGACGCAAAGCATGACAACGGCGAGCACGGACAGCACGATGCCGGGAATATTTCCGGCACCGAAAATCGCTCTGCAGGCAATCGCGGCTGCGCATAGGGCAAGTGCGGCGCACAGGAAGGAAAGGACCATGCCGCGGGGCATCCAGTTTTTGTAATCCGGTTTCATCGTAAAGCTCCTTTTCTTACACGGGTGTTTCCATAAACGAATCAATGGCACTGAGAACTGGCTTTGCGTATTTTGCACCGCCGAACAGCCACTGCTCATGTTGCATGTCAAATTCGCGGATTTCCGGGTCCCGGAAATAACGCTTATAGCGCTTCAGGTATTTTTCACCCATCTTCTTTGCGTAGATGAAATGTACCTTTGTGTGCTCTACATGGATGTCCTCGTCAAGCCAGGTGAGCAGGTCTGTGTAATACTCGTTTTTGATGGACTCAGGACTGAATGACGCAAAGCAGTTCATAAAGCGGTCCGCCGTTTCATCCGTCATCTCAAAGGTCTTTTTGAGAAGATTCTTTGATTTCTCGCGCTTCTTTTCACTCCCGGTGAAGCTGGTCAGGAGTGGCACTACCAGCTTTGACTGAAGCCAGGCGCTCAGCTTGCCGCTCTGATCCAGATCCGGACTGCCGAAAATGCCATGATCCAGATGCACGTTCTGCCGCTGGATCAGCTGCCCCACAAAGCTGCTGCCAAGAGAGGAACCGATTGCGCCATCCAGGCGTCCGTTTTCGTTTTCCCTGATATACCGCTCAATCTTCTCCGTGACCGTGAGCATGTCGGGGAAAATGGAGCCGGAGCCATCAAAGCCGTCATAATTGACGCAGATCAGGCGGTAGCGGCTTCCAAGATCCTCAAGAACAGAACCGAAATTCATCTGATAATTGCACGCGGTTCCGGGCAAAAGCATAATCGTCTTTCCATCCGCGTTTCCCATTACATCAAATTGCAAGGCACATACTCCTTTCAATGCTCATTTCGCAAACTCGATTCTCACAATGACCATCCCGACCAGGGAGTCGCAAAAGCGGATCATCAGGCGATACAATGGGCGGACATCATGATAAATGTCCCGGTACCCCCGCATATAGCTCTTTGCTGTGACCGACGCAAAAGCATCACTCCACGATGCCAGTTCGGATGCATCTTCCAGGGAAAACAGCGCATTGACATCGGAAATGCCGGCTTCCTTGAGCCAGGTCTTTGTCATCATCTTTGCCCCGCGACTGTTGCAGGTATCAAAGGCGAGCACCGCGCCAGGAAAACGGGTGGCCATTTTACAAAACAGTGAGTGGACATCCTCTCTTTTGAAATAGTAAAACACACCGGCAGCATAGAAAACCGCACCCTGAGAGGCGTCGATTTCCTCCATCCATGCAGGACTGGTCAGGTCAAAGGCAAGATTTGTTTCCCGCTCTTTGCAGGGAAGCAGCTGGTTTCGCACTGCGATAACATCCGGCAGATCAATGTTGTATCCCTTGCAGGTCCCGTTGTCACATTTGTGGAAGGTATCATCCAGTCCACAACCGAGATTGACGACGGCGGCATGGGGATGCTCTCTTAGATATGCACGAATTTCGCATTCCAGATCGTATTGACGCTGGGCAACCTCAAGCGCACCAAACAGCCCGAAGCCGCGTTCCATCTTCCCGCCTTTTTCGCTGAAATCGTAATCGAGCATGTTACAGATACGCTCCGCTTCCGGATCCTTAAACAGGTGCGGGAAATGCTCGGAGCAGACCTTTCGCCCATACAGGGGAATGATCAGTGTTTCCTGAACGGTGTTCTTTTCAATATGGTATTTTTGCATATGTGTCCTCCGTTTTGTTTAAGGCAATTGGCAGGTTTACTGCCATTTGCCTTTCAAGATCGTGATCATCTGGTTCCATCCCGCTTTGGCTTCCGGACACAGCGGGTATAACGGATAGCAATGGAACATATCCTCACCGACGATCATGGTATACGCCACATGGCTACGCTTCATCGCAGCTTCAAAGGATGGGGCAAAGGCATACAGACATTCCGACGAGCCATACATGAACACCACCCGTGGGCATCCCGTAAAATCGCCTGTCTGCAGGCGAAGCATATACTCCGGAACACTGGCCTCTCCATGGCGCAGGATGCCCTCCACATCCTTCATGTACTGCATCGGGATCAGCACATCCTTTTTATCAAGCTCAATCATTCGTTTCCATTCGGCTGCACTGTTCAGGCAACTGCTCGGCGAGATGGAGAGAATCATACCTGGACGGGGAAGCTCCGATTTCAGGGCGTTCAGGTAGGGAATCATGCCAAGGGCCAGATTGGCGCCGGAGGAGGTGCCCATAAAAGAGATGTTTTGTGGCGCGTACTGTAAAAGCATTTCCTCATAGGTATGCAGGATCATGGCATACGCCCGGGTAAGGGGAAACTCTGTACAGAGAGGATAGTACGGAACAACCAGGTCCAGGCCGGTTTCTTTTGCAATTTTGAGCGCTTTTCGGATCATTGAGGGGCTCGGCGACAAAATCATGCCACCGCCGATCAGAAAAAGGGTTGCCCGCTTAGCGCGTGGCGTATGCGTCATCGTAAGAACGGGACAGCCATCAACCGTGATGCGCCCCATTTCAATTTCGGGATCGCCAAGCTCCGGAATGGTATTCCTGTCATTTCTTTGCCGTGCCCGGGCGACGATGTCCTCAGGATTTCCGGCAAAGATTCTGTCTTTGAAACCGCTGATGCGTGCCAGTGCTTTCAGCAGTTCATATGTAAGAGACATTTGATTTCCTCCATCCAAGCAGCATGGTTTTTTGAAGCGATTCCACATGCATCGCTCTCTTGGCAGATGGCAGTAGGTGTGTACGTCGGTAAATCAGATGAATAATGACATGCCTTTTCCGTCGTGTCACAGGTTCATTTTTTCTTGTATCCGCAGTCGCAGTAGGGGCCTCCAGATCCTAGCGTATATTTCCGAATAAAGGTAGACGCTCTGCCTGCCTCGCTCATGGCATAATCCAGTTTGCACATGGCGGGGATATAGCTGGCGATGCCCAGCTCCCGCATCAGCGTGCAGATGCCGCAGTGAAGGAACCGTGCCTCATATCCGCTGCCATCGGGATAGGGAAGATAGTCCATGTTGAAGGAATAGGGGTTGCGGTCTGCAGCCCGTAAGGCCGCCGCCGCCTTCATGCCTGCGATGTCCTTATCCGTGAATTTGCTTTTGCCACTCAATTGACAGAACCATCTCATGGGCGCAATCATCATGGCGCGGTTGTAATATAGCGTCGCATTCTCGAGGGAGGGCTTTTGCGGAAGGGAGAGCAGAAATGCGCTGAACATGGCACAGTTGACGCTGTTCATCTTGAAACGGTCTTCCTTTTCAAATTCCGGGAGAGCTGTAATGATTTCCTTATATTTTAGATGGGCCTTTGCTGTACAGGCCTTTGCAGATTGCGTATCAAGACCCAAAACGCAGATCAGCTGTTTTTTGAATGAAGCGGAAAAGAGAAGCCACATTCCGCTCGGCATTCCTGCATATTTCATATTTATCCTCCTATCCCGTTCCGGGACGCTGCTGTGATTTCGGAGAGAACCAGAGGCTGACCCGGAATTTTTACCTGCCAATCCGGATCATGGCAAAATCGGGATATCCCCGATCATGTTTTCTGAAACCGGAAATATCCTTCAAGGCCAAGATCACTTGTCTTGTGAACGGTTTTAAATCCACGCCTGTTTGCCTCGGCTTCAAATTCCTGCAATGTAAACAGCGCAGCCTCGTTGTGTCCCCAATGGAGAAACCGGTCTACAATGTGGATGCAGCGCTTCGAAAGATCCGCCACATAGATGCTTCCGCCTTCTTTCAGAACTCTGTGTGCTTCGTCAAAGAAGGTTCGCCATCTTTCGACATGATGGAGAATGCAGAAATCCAAAACGGCATCAAATTGCTGAGGGCTGAACTGGCTGAGATCGTCTGCGCTTCCCTCGACGAAAGTGGCATTTTGAAGCCCGCGCCCCCTTGCAATGGCCAACTGTTCCGGCATAATATCCAGCCCGGTATAGCTTGTCGGTGCCATGGGCGTGATCAGGGAGGCGGCATAGCCGTTTCCGCAGCCCACCTCAAGAGTATCCGCATCCCGAATGATCAGGCCGAATTTCCTGAACGTTTTCAGCTCCACGTTTTCGATATACCATTTGCGCCATCCCATCTGCATGGCGTCAAATTCCTTCTGACTTAATCTCATGGTATTGCCCTCGCTATCCTTTATCCATGAATCTCCGCTCTTTTGCGGCAATGGATCCTGCTTGGCATATGTTGGTTAGCAATAGCTAACCAAATCTCAAAAGGAAAGCCCATCCTGCTTTCTGCATTCAGAGGAAAGCATTCAATGGGCACTTGTTAGTCTTCACTTACAATTATAGGCCATGTGAAAACGGTTTTCAAGATAAGGCAATAGATTTTTTGGCGTATAAACAAAAATGTGAGTTTGTTCAAATCTGCATATCCGGTGACGAAACATACACCCCGCCTGTTTGCTTTGCATCCACATCTGCATAACATACATGGAATGGGTACAGAAGCGATGAATGTGGACGTTTCCGCATGAATAACAAAAGGACAGGTCATTTTTTGATATACAAATGCCTTTGAATTCGGTATAATGCAAACAAGAGAAAGACCAGAAGGGAGAGAACGGCAGATGAAAGGAACGAGAAAGATCCGCGGGGTTCCGAGGCTTTTTGGCGGAATGGACTACTACGATGAGAAAGGGACCCCGGTCGGGCATAGCATTCCCGGCGTTTTTGGCGGTGACGATTTCTATGACGCAGAGGGAAAGAAGATCGGATACAGTGTGGACGGAATCTTTGGTGGCCGGGATTTTTACGATTCCAAAGGGGAGCAAATCGGCTACAGCGTCCCCGATGTTTTTGGAGGAGAGGATTACCGTGGCACAGATGGAAGCAAAGGACACTCAGATCCGGGGGTTTTCGGCGATACGACATATCGCGGAGAGGGCCCGGGGTTCTTTGGAAATATGGAGGATCCACTTGATGAGGACTTTGACTGGTAAAGGCAAGCGGTAAACGGGTCGGAAACAGAAAGTTGATAAGAAGGGGAAGCCCTCGATGATCGTCTCAGGAAAGAGCCGAGTGAGGATGCTGTATGGAAACGTCTGAGAATGATGATGGAACTTTTGGAGGAAAAGTGTTGCCTGAGGGCAACATTGCGATGCTCCGGGATACACTCAGCAACATTGAAAAGGGATACAGTGAGGTCGAGGAGAAAGGGATTCCATTGAGGATGCCATGTGGACAGACGAAAAAGGTTCGGGCTTGTCTGCCAAGGAATGTGCAGAGAATCTGCAGCGCAAAGGACATTGAGAACGTCCATGTTCCCGGACAATGAAATTTTAGAGTGCCTTTTTGCTAGGCGTGCTCTTATAATTCTGGGCAATTTTCCGGGAAAACCTGAAAAATGTCAATCTGTGTATGACCAAATGTTATTTGAATGCAAGAGAAAAGGAGAACAACCTCCGTTTTTGCATAGCATGGTGCCAAGAAATAGGAGGGAATTGCGGCATGCCAGAAAACAGGCATTTCGAATTTTTAACGGTGTGTGCTATAATTGACTACAAATGATCAGACACAGAGAAAGGAAGCAATGTCATGTCAGGCAGCCCGGAAAGTATTGGAGGACTCGCAACGTTTCTGCCGTCAAGTTATATTGAAACGCTGGGCATCGCCCCTGCGCTGACATTGCTGATGTTCCTCACATTCATTGTTCATATTGACCGCTATATGCGGATGGATCTCAAAAAAACCATGCGGATCATCATTCTTGTGATCTTCAGCCTGGTGGTGCAGAATTTTCTTGAATACCGTTTTACGAAAGCTGAAACCAGATGGCTGGCACGGACACTGACTGCGGTTTATGGATATGCCATCCGCCCGGTGATCCTGATCCTGTTTTTGCGTGTCATTGCACCACAGAAACGCCTTGGGTGGGCATGGATACTGGCAGGCATTAACACAGCGGTCAATGCCACAGCTCTGTTTTCTCACATCTGTTTTTGGATTGACGAAAACAACAATTTTATGCGAGGACCGCTTGGCTGGATGTGCCTGTATGTCAGTGCGATTCTGCTGGTCTATTTTTTCATCATGACGATTCGGGTGTTTGAACCGCAGGAGCGCCAGGAAACGTGGATTCCAGTGCTGGCAACTGCACTGATCGTCGGCGGCTGGGCGATGGATAACAATATCGGGGAGACGCTTCAGCCCATTTCCTTCCTGACCATATCCATTGTCATAGGCAGTGTTGCGTATTACATCTTTATGCATCTGCAGTTTGTGCGGGAGCATGAACAGGCGCTCCAGGCGGAGCAGCGAATCCAGATCATGATGACACAGATTCAGCCGCATTTTCTTTATAACACCATTGCAACCATACGCGCCTTGTGCCGCAGGGATGCGGACAAAGCGGGCGAGGTGGCGGAGAAGTTTGGTGATTACCTGCGGCAGAACCTGGATTCTCTCAATATTGTGGGACTGATTCCGTTTGAAAAGGAACTGGAGCACACAAAGATCTACGCGGAAATAGAAATGGTGCGCTTTGACAATATCCGCGTGGAGTATGATATAGAGGATACTCACTTCAATCTTCCACCCCTGACACTGCAGCCACTGGTGGAAAACGCGATTCGTCATGGTGTCCGCATCCGCGAGGAGGGCGTTGTGCGCGTTTTGACACGAAATGGTGAAAAGGCGCATGAGGTCATTGTGTCGGATAACGGAACGGGGTTTGATGTGAGCAAAATCAATTCGACGGACGGTTCACATATCGGAATCCGGAATGTGAAGGAGCGGATTGAAAGAATGTGCGGAGGAACGCTGAGCATTGAGAGCGTCATGGGCGAGGGAACAACGGTAAAAGTGACGATTCCCGCCGTGGGGGAGGTGAAACCATGAAAGTGCTCTGTGTGGATGATGAACGGCTGCTGATGGAGGATACGGTTGCGATGTGCCGGGAACTGAAACAGGTGGAGGACGCAGTCGGATTTACAAAGCCGCAGGAGGCATTGCGGCATCTCGAGAAGAAACGGGCAGATGTGGCCCTGCTGGACATTGATATGCCGGGCATGAATGGCCTTGAACTGGCAAAGGAAATCCGAGCAAAATGGCCACAGATGCAGATCATTTTTCTGACGGGATACTCCCAGTATGCGCTTGATGCATATGATGTCCATCCCAGCTGCTATCTGCTTAAGCCTGTCAAAAAGGAAAAGCTGGCGTCGGAGCTTGTATATGCGGCAGCGAAATTGGGACCGAAGAAGAACGATCATATCGTGGCGCGGACGTTTGGGAACTTTGACCTTTTGGTGGATGGAACGCCCGTTGCGTTTAAACAGGCCAAATGCAAGGAACTGCTGGCGTACCTGATTGACCGGCAAGGAGCAAGCGTGACACGGCGGGAAGCATTTGCAGTTTTGTGGGAGGATCGGATGTATGACCGCCCGATGCAAAAGCAGCTGGATACGATCATCCGTCTTCTGCGCTCTACGCTGACCGGGTATGGCATAGGTGAAATCTTTGAACTCAAAAGTGCTGCCATGCGCATCAACAACGATCTCATTTCCTGCGATGCGTGGCGTTACCTGGAGGGCGATGAGGAGGCCATGCGTGCCTATCGGGGCGAGTATATGAGCAACTATTCCTGGTCGATTTTTATACAGGATGAGTTTGAGTAGGCAAAGGAATAGGATGTTCGCATATCAGCATGGTGAAGTGGGAAACGCTTCCTCTTCAGGTATATTCAGATATGCTGCCTGAAAGAGGAGAACGGTGCAGAAAAAACTGTTCGGAATGGAGGACATTTTTCCATATTCCGCCTGTTTTCTGCCATTTTTACTGGACATTTATTGGACAGCCTTTGGTATATTCGTAACGGATCAATATCACAGTACGATTCCAGTGCTCACAGAGCACGATCTAAAATACAAGGAGGAAACAGACCATGACCATTAACAAGACACAAAGCGGGAACGCCCTGACCATCGCCATTGAGGGCCGGCTGGACACGACCACCTCACCGGAACTGGAAGCGGTGCTTAAGAACGATCTCGCGGCTGCGGAGAGCCTGACGCTGGATTTCAGCAAACTTGAGTACATTTCATCTGCCGGACTGCGGGTGCTTCTCTCTGCGCATAAGGTGATGAGCAAAAAAGGCGGCATGACGATTCGAAATGCCAATGAAATTGTTAAAGAAGTGTTCGAGGTTACCGGATTTACCGATATTCTTACCATCGAATAAGAGGGACTGAAGATGAAATCGGATGTAATAATCGTAACAAGTGGGGAAAGCCAGATTGAAAGCGCACTTTCTCAGGCGGAGAAAGTGGCAGTATATAAAGAACTGACCGGGAAAAACGCTCTGCATCTGCGTCTGCTGACCGAAGAGATGATGGGCATGATGCGCTCCATCACCGGCGAAACGGAAGGCAGGTTCTGGATTGAGACGGAGGGAAACGTATATCAGCTGCATCTGCAGGTGAAGACCCGCATGGACAGTGTAAAGCGGGAACAGCTTCTCTCCGCTTCCAGCACGGGCAAAAACGAATCTGCGAGAGGCCTCATGGGCAGACTGCGAGACTTCTTTGACCGGGGCACGGATGAGGATGTTGCCGCCATCACCAGTCCGTTGCTGCTGACGGGCATGCATGAGGATATCTCTGCGACCACGCTGGACTTGGAATGGTCCATGATGCGATACGCAGATGCTCTGTCCTCCCGTGTGCAGGAAAATGACGATGATGCCAAAGCGGCCTGGGATGAGCTCGAAAAATCCGTTGTGGCGAAAGTGGCAGATGATGTGAAGGTAGCCATCCAGGGAAATACGGTGGAAATGTGCATCATCAAAAAGATGGGCTGATGCAGATAGAATCCGACGGATGAGTTGAGGTGATTGACATGAAAAAGCAGATGAGACGGACAGCTTTGGTATCACTGATTGTGTTGCTTCTAAGTATCGGACGGACATATGCGGAGATTCTGCCTCCTCATGGAGAGGGACAAATCGGCCTTGAGGCAGAAATACTCTGCGAGGAGCTGACACTGCGCGAGAAGCCCAGTTCTTCCTCAAGAGCAGTGAAATCCCTGAAATACGGAGACCTGCTTCTTGTGGTAAAGCAATCCGGTAACTGGGCATACTGTGCGCTTGGAGATTCCGAGGACGCCCTTGTGGGATGGGTGAATGCGGATTATATCGCCATTGATCCATCCTGGTATCGGGCAGAGGCCAAAACGACGGTATACGCATGGAATGACACAGCAGCCCCCAAGGTTGCACTTCTTGACAAGGGCACCACACTGACCATTCTGAAAGAAGAAGGAAATTGGCTGCTTGTCAGCCTGCGTGGTGCAGTCGGATGGATTCATAAGTAATGGCCGGCGATCCAGAGACAGACGTTCGGATGGCTGAAACAAGACATAAAGACGACTAAGGGAGGTACGCTATGATTCCTTTGGAACCGAGAATCACCCGCACGGATATGATTCGCTGCGCACTATGTGGAAATGCGCCTTGTGACAAGGCGTGCACCAGGCTTTCGCCATCTGAAACGCTGCGCTCCGTTTGGTTTTCCAATGAGCAGACAGCGGCACAGTTTTTGCCGGAGGAAAATCCCTGCCTTTTGTGCGAAGCGCCTTGTGAACGAGCGTGCGTCCGGGCAGGGGAGGTACCCATTCGGGACATTGTGAACCGGCTGTATTACCAGGTGATGCCTGAATGCGAAACGCCACTGCCTGAAAATGAAAAGGAACTGGGGTGCGATATCTGCGGTATCCCGCTTGAAAATCCGTTTCTGCTTTCCTCCTCGGTGGTCGCCAGCACCTATGATATGTGTGCCCGGGCATTTGAGGAAGGATGGGCAGGGGCCTGCTTCAAAACGATCTGTACGCTGGAGATACACGAGGCATCCCCGCGGTTTTCTGCTCTTCCCGGCAGTGATGGCAGCATCATTGGCTTTAAGAATATTGAGCAGCTGTCGGATCACAGCGTGGCAGAAAATATGGAAATTTTCCGCCGTCTCAAGGCAAAGTATCCAACCAAGTTCATCCTGGCCTCGATTATGGGCCAGAACGAGCAGGAATGGGGCGAGCTGGCAAGGCTTTGCGAGGAAAACGGCGCGGATGCGGTGGAGCTCAACTTCTCCTGCCCCAACATGGCAGAGGGCGGTCTGGGATCGGATATCGGCCAGGTGCCCGAGCTGGTGGAGCGCTTTACGGCAGCTGCCAAGCGGGCCTGTCATATTCCTGTACTGGCGAAGCTGACGCCGAATGTGGCCAATATGAGCCCCGCTGCTGAGGCGGCAAGGCGTGGCGGCGCAGACGGCCTTGCGGCCATTAATACCATCAAATCCATTGTGGGCATCAATCCTCATACCTATGTATCCGCACCCGCGGTGCACGGGCACAGCGCGGTGGGTGGATACAGCGGCAATGCGGTCAAACCCATTGCCCTGCGATTTATCGGAGAGCTGGGGCAGAATCCCGCCTTGCAGGGAATGCATATTTCCGCTATGGGCGGCGTTGAAACCTGGCGCGATGCGCTTGAATTCATTCTGCTGGGCGCAGGCTCCATTCAGGTGACCACAGCCGTGATGCAGTATGGCTATCGGATCATTGAAGATCTCAAAACAGGGCTTAGCCTGTACCTGGCTGAAAAAGGCTTTAGAAGCGTTAAAGACGCCATGGGTCTTGCGCTGGATTCCCTTAGCCCCACCACGGATACTCTGGAACGGGATACTGTGATTTTCCCGCAATTCAATCGGGAACGTTGCATCGGCTGCGGACGCTGCGAGATTTCCTGTGCAGATGGCGGCCATCAGGCCATTCACCTGGATGAAAACCGCCATCCGCAATTAAACGGAAAGAAGTGCGTGGGCTGCCATCTCTGTCTTCTTGTGTGTCCGCAGCAGGCGATTGTCCCTGGCACAAAGAGGATTCAGCGCGGCAAACCATAAAACATACCTGCGCTCGTCACCTATGATCTATGTAGCGTTCTGAAAGCGATTCTGTCATGAACGTGGCAGATAAGCGGATCGTGCTGCATAGATGATGACGAAGTCGGATGTCAGACCATATGATCGGGAGGAAACATGTTTTCGTTAAAAGGAATACCAGTCAAAATTCTGGCAGCTGTCCTGGCGGTTGTTTCGCTTGCTGCAGGCATATACATTACGTTTTTTCAGTCTGCGGGCTTTGTCAGGACCGAAGCAGTCATCGTGGACGTGCAGGATGTCTCTACCGATGACGGGACATCCTATCGACCAACGGTAGAGTATACTGTGGAGGGTGTCACCTATACAGGAGAACTGGATACCTCCAGTGGTTCCTATGCTGTGGGCAAAAAGATCACTGTGCTGTACGACCCGAATGACCCCAGCCGGGTCCATGACGGAGGTTTCCTGGGTGTCTATTTTCTGGGCGTCGGGATCGTCATTCTTGCGGTCATCATTGTGACGGAGATCAGAAAGAAAAAGTCGCTCGGAGAAGTCAGGGCACACCAGGCAGAAACGGGTGGATCACTGTATCCTGAATCTGTGCCCGGTCCTGAGAGCGCTCTGTATTTCCTTACTGATCTTGGAACGACAAAAGCGGGACATCGCATTGAGGATGCCAACCGTAATGTGCTCTATGAAGCCAAAATGACCAAGTTTACCCTGACGGCACCCTTCGGCTTTGACTTTATTGATCACGAACATGGCAAGACGACGCCTCATCTGATTGGTCATGAGGAAGCCACAGACTGGGGAAACAGTCTGCTGCTGGATAATCACTTTACCTTCACGCTGGATGGCGAGGATATCTGGAAGCATCTGAAACGCAACGGCATCACGGTGGATTCGAGACTGACAGGAGCGGCGCGAACCGAATACAGAATCTGCAGAAACGGTCAGGAAATCGCTGTGGCCGTGAGCAGCAGCCAGAATGTCCATGAAGAGGATGAGGAGGCAAAGTCAAAGCTTTCCAGCCTGATTCCTGTGCAGGGCTTCTATCGCATCCGCACCACGGAAAGCGATCTCAGCCTGTTGTTTGTTACCCTGCTTGCCTTTGCACGCAGTGGAGCCACGGATGACCGTGGCGGCAACATGAAAACACTGCTGAATACCATCAGGCGTCAATAACCGAAAAACGGGACCAAATGATTGGCCCCCTTCATAACAAAGAAACCGTACGATCTGGAGGAGTTCCAAGATCGTACGGTTTCTTTACTGTGGGTGCCTTGCTTTTGAATTCATAGCTGCAGGTGGCTTGTAAGCACATCCAGCGCCGTTGAGGCGAGAGCGCAGCTGCTTCGAAGAAGAAATGTGTCTGCAGCGGGAGAAATTGTCTTTTCCGCAAACGCCTGCGTATGAAGTGCAAGCTCCGGGCAGTCCATGCCGACCCAGGTGTGAATGGCAGGGATACGCAGACTCGCATCTGCCATGTCCGTGGATGCCCTGATGTCATCCGTGCGGATTTCCAGCTCCCCGAAGAGCCGAAGATAGGCGTTCATGCGATCGGATAGTGCAGGATGTGTCCGCATGGCATGATTGCCTGGTTCGTTGTTGCTGATCCGGTAGTGGCAGCCTGTGGCATCGGCGGCCGTTTGAGCGCAGAGCTCAGTCACCTGTCTCAGCTCGGAAATCTCAGCGTCTGTCCACGCCCGGTTCAGATAAATCAGGCTGGTATGGTCCGGGATCACGCTGGCCTTCCGTCCACCGTCATTGATGATTCCATGGACGTTGACCTCAGGACGCTTTTTGCTCTCTTCCTGCATCAGATGGTAGAACAGCACGGCAGCATGCAGTGCATTGATGCCTTTTTCCGGTTCAGTCCCGGCATGGGCACTGCGGCCCAAAAACTCGATCTG
>JAFUZM010000274.1 GCA_017476605.1 Clostridia bacterium | reverse complement strand
TCAAATACCGGAAATTGCGTCAGCTTGCAGCGTGTTGTGACTAAGATGGAAAAGTCATACTGCATAAGTTCTTTCAGCATTGGTTCTTCTTTAGGCAGGACATTGAAGTTGTCTATGATGATCAGGCTGTCCCCTTTTAGATTCTTTAGATACTGAAAATGGGCATGGAAACGCTGTGCCTCGGTCATATCCATACGGTCAGAAGTAAAATCCATTTCTGTAATATTCTGTTTCAGATTGCCGGAGTAGAACCAGTAGATAATGTTGGTATATTTCTTTGCATATTTCTCTGCAAAGTATTTCACAAATTCGCTCTTTCCGATGCCGGCTATTCCGGATACAAAAAGCACAGAATCTTTTGAAAGCATTTTATACACTTCTTTTGCCTCTTTGTCCCGTCCGGTAAATGTCATCACAGGCTTTGGAGCATGGCAGTTTAAGAGTGTATCTGCCAGATCGGGAGAGAAAAAAGTCCCCTGTGAGTGGCTGTTAGAGATGGCATAACGGATAACAGAAGTGAAAAATTCTGAATTATCCTCAAGAGCAATCATGTCATCTGTCATTTCCTTGCCAAGAATCATCTCATTTTCTCTTATCAATTTCTCTGTTTCGCTTCTGGCGTGGGAAATATTTAGGATATTCGGAGAGATATTTTCAGAAAACCGTTCTGCCATACTCTCAAAATTGTCGGCATCATTTTCCTGCACAATGTCCAAAGGGATGGGGCGTTTGCCGGTACACCAGTTGCTGATGCGGATCGTATTGGAATCCGTCACACCGAGAGTTTCCCCGGCATAGAAGTCAATGCCGAGATCCAGACCGAACAGGTCAGCGACAAGAAGATACTGTGGATAGGTATTTTTCTTGTTGTCTATGAGGATATTGATGATGCTTGAAAAGGTGAGAGTATTCTTCATGGCTGACCTCCGATTATGTGTGGCTTGTTAATTTGTAGTGTGGTTATAATAATTCTGGTAAAAAAGAAATGGACAATCATCTTAAAAATATTTAGAGAGATTGACCACTTCTCATTCAAAGGGTTATTTATGCTGTTAAGTGTTGCATGATAGAATATCAGGATTTCCAATACTGATTTGCTTTAGCAAGTGACTCACTTTCAGTAAGACCGAACTTGGAAATTAGTTTTTTGACAGCATCTGTGACTGATAAGCCAAATTCTTGGCATAACTCGACCGAAGATTTTATACCTTCTTCTCTGCCTTCTTTTCTTCCACCTTCCATTCCGATACGCACCAATCGTTCGGATTCAGATTCTATTATTGTTCCGCCCATGACATTCACCAGCCTTTCTTCTGATTTATTTCCATCAGTTATGTGTGTGATGATGGTATTAACATACCCTATCAGATCTATCAGTTCTTCGCTTGTCAGTTCGTTCTTTTCATAAAGTTTCATCATCTCGTCTCTGAAATATTCCAGATCGGCGATTGCCTGAGATGTGTCTTTCTCCTCTGAAATTTCCTTTTCATAACGGGCGATATAAAAAGGAATGTAAGGAAACAGTTTTTTCTCAATGATGTATTCTTTGGTAAGGTCATCTAAGATCACATTATCTGCATGATAGATAACTTCCTGTCCATCCGGAAATGTAAAGCGGATATTGGTCTGTTCCGGTGTCTTGTTTCCACGCTTCACATAAATGACCGAAAAATGCGGCATTGGGATGATGGCTTCACCGATGTTCCATTTGGAGAATTTCCTTGCAGTAATAAATGCGTATTCTGCAATCCGTATCGCCATTGAATCATCGTCATAACTCTGGCACTCTAACAGAAATACATCATTTCCTATCTTGATCAGAAAATCTGAAATCTGTTCCTCGATGTTCTTTTCGCCGGTCTGTGTTTCTTCCTCGGTAAGATAGCCCTCCGAAGGAAGCACCTCGATCTCTGAATCTAACGGATAATTCTTTCCGAAGGTTTCATTGATGACAGAGATGAACAGACGTTTATGCCGATGTTTCATTGTCTTGAAAACATTATCATAATCGTGGGTACGTTTCATAAATCACCAGAGCAATCTTAATTGCTCTTCCTTTCTGCTTTTTATACTGTATCTAACATCTAAAACCTTTGTGTTTTCTAAGAAAAGTATAACATATGCAGGTATTCCACGCAAGGTGAAATGTTAAGTCGATGTCAAGTTACCGTCAATAGTTTCTGGTCTTTCACGCTGGTATCATTATCCCTATAAAACGGTTGCATTTAGTACCGGAGCAGTACCTTGAAAACTAAATCAGGCTGCAGGGATGGGGAAGTCCGTCAGGGCGAAGACGGTTCCGTATGGTATTGGAAGTAATACCTATGGGACAGGAGCATGACAAAAAGGAATCACGTCAAGTCGGGAAAGGATCTCGAACAGGAGAAGCCCGCAGTATATCAGGAATATTCGGACAGAAGTGGTTTAAGCGAATAAAACTTGATGTACCGGATGGAAGCTGAAAACTACCGCCCTACTCTGCGAATGGAAGCCGAAATGATTTTGAGGAAGTTGGCATTTTTATGATGTATGAGATAGAGGATGTTTTAGTATTGTATTTTGGTAAAAGGGTGGTGTCATACTTGATGTTGCCTTTTTCAGAGGGGAGGAATGTATATGGGGAAGAATATGGGGTTATCGGCAAAGGAGTGTCTGGAGTTCAGCAAGAAGATTGCGGTCTTGCAGAAAATCAGCCGTTTGGGACTGGTTTCAGAGAGTGAGTATATCCTTGCGAAGAACCGGATCTTTGACGAGTATCATGTGGATAAATCTTATTTTCCGGCAGATATAAAAATAGCATGAAGACTGGCAGGAAAATGATTTTTTCGGATTGTTAATAAAATCTGTTCCGTACATTCGTTCATATTTTGTTTTCATGATAGGATATGGACGTAGCCGGAACAGATGGCAGTACAGATAACAAAAAAGTTATGGAGAATGGAGTAAGTGAGTTTCTTGTTCTTTATAACATGGGCAGTAATCGCAAAAATAGTGAAAGGATGTGATGGTATGGCAGAAGTGGAAGTAATCAGGGCGGCGGATGGCCCAGTTGCCCGCAGGCGTGATATAGAGGGGAAAGGAGTGAGACTTGACAGAATCCGTGTGGCTGCCTATGTGCGTGTCAGCACGGATGGGGAGGAACAGCTTGCCAGCTTTGAATCGCAGCTAAAGTATTATCAGGAGAAAATCGGGGCAAATAAGGAGTGGGCAATGGTCGGCATTTATCAGGATGAAGCAATCACAGGGACAAAGACATCCAAACGTGAGGGGTTTCAGAAGATGATAAATGACTGTATGAATGGAGAGATTGACCTGATCCTTACAAAGTCGATTTCCCGTTTTTCAAGGAATCTGGTGGATACCATGCAGTATGTGAGGCTATTAAAGGAAAAGGGTGTGCGTATCATTTTTGAGAAAGAGAATATTGATACCATGTCCATGCAGAGTGAGATGATGCTTGCCCTGCTCGGCACATTGGCACAGAATGAGGTGGAATCCTTATCTGCCAATGTGAAGATGGGTATCAAAATGAAGATG
>JAFUZM010000273.1 GCA_017476605.1 Clostridia bacterium | reverse complement strand
GCCACTTTTCTTTTCCTTCTCCTCTGGTATTCTATTCCACAACTTTGCCGTCTACAGAAAGCCGTTTCTTCGAGTCAAATGGCACGCCATTCTTATAAAGCTTTCTATGGTCCGCCTCGAAAGTCTGAACATTATCTTCGCTTTGAGTCTGCTTCAAGGCTTTTCTCTGCTCTCATCACGCTTGCATTCACACAGACAGATGGTATCAGATTCTTAAGGAACCCACTCCTGACCTCGTTATTTGGAAACGCAAGTGTATATTCCTGATCTTCCTCATCATATCCGGCAATCGTAAGATAGCCCGTCTGATACAGCAACGGGAGCGGGTCAGGATTCCCTGGTCTGTAATCTTTCAGCACGCCAGCACTGGCGTACAGCGTTCTGTCCGTAAATCTGTGCGGATCCAAATTCAGTTCCTTGAGCCGTTTGATGAGGAACGTCGGAGTCCCCGTTTCAAACCAGTAAGAGCCAAACTCCCTGTCAGCGAATGCATTCATCAGGCTGAAGGGATTGTAAACATTTATCCCATCCTGATGGAATTTATACCCGCCATACTGTTTTTCAAGCTCTTCCAGGCACAGCTTCTCACTGAGCCGCTTTTCCTCTGCCAGCCTCAGAATCTCCGGAGCAAAGTTTTCTTGCAATTCTGCTTCCGTGATCCCACAGAGGGCGGAAAATTCCTTGCTCAGCGAAATGTCTCTTAACTGATTCAGCTCACCGAATATGCTGACCTTATGGAACGCTGATACTCCGGTGATAAACACAAACTGAATGTAGCTGTCGCAATTTTTCAGATTGCTGAATAAGCCTTTGAGAACTGTTTTATTATGCTCCAGCTTTTCCGGATGATCGATAACGTCAAGCAGTGGTTTATCGTATTCATCAACAAGCACGACACACCTTCGGCCTGTCTTTGCATACGCCTTCATCAGAAGGTTCTCAAACCGTTCTTCCAGTGTTTTTCCATCCGCACTGATCCCATACGTCTCTTCCCACTGACTAAGATAAGAGGAAAGCAGCGTCTCAAGCGCATGGTCAATGTAATTTCTGCCATTGAAATCAAAATAGAAAACCGGATATGGCTGCCATGCATTTTGATTTTCGGATTCCAGAGTTTCAATCGCCAGCCCGCTGAATAGGTCCTTCTTGCCTTCCCAATACGCACGAAGCGTCGATAGAAGCAGACTTTTTCCAAATCTTCTTGGTCTGCTCAGAAAAAAATGAGCAACATCATGCACCAGGCGATACACATATTCGGTCTTGTCGACATAAAGGCATTCGTTTTCTCTCAGCTTTTCAAAGCTCTGGACACTCATTGGAAGAAGTCTTCTTTTCTTTTCCAATTGCGCAATCCTCCTCTCAAGAAAATCTGTTTTACGTATACCATAAAGCTCAGAAAATGATAATGCGCAGATGGAACTTTTCTTGCGTCTGAGTCCATTAAGTACATCATTATAATCCCTTCAGAAAGTTCTCCTGCCATTGTTCTCAGATCAATACATTTCCTCCAGTCGAATCAATATCACCTTTTCCTTTTTCTCCTCCTCAATCAGCCAATCAGAAAATGGACTCGCAGAGAATAAAAGATACTGCACAACACGATATCCCTCATGCAGCAAACTGTGTCGCTCCACCAGCGCGTCATACACTTTCTTGTCGGTGATTTGATTTCTGAATTTGCATTCACCAATCACGGCTTCCTTTCGCATCTTATCCAGGCCAACCACATCAATATCTGTTTCCTCACGATGATCCAGATTGGTTCCCCACCAAGTGCCGACCCGGGTTACTGTACACGGAAAAGCACCGGTAATGCCTGCTTCCAGAGTATAGTGCCGACACATCTTTTCAAATACGCCACCCATGAAGGAGGAGAGCTGTGGCTTTACATTGTGCTGATAGTATTGCTCCCCTTTACCGATTTCAATCGCATCCATCGCCTCAGGAATAAAGCGATACCAAAAGCACAGCATTCCATCCGTTAGAATATAACGCGTCTTTTTCTTGTTATGCTCCTCTGTTATTGCCTGCAGGCGCTCCACGATACCCGTTTCCATAAGATTCTTGAGACAATATGATACATTTGCGGTTGAAATACCAGACTTATCGGCAATTTCCTGCACCTGATTCGCACCCGACGCAATTGTTTCAATAATGCGACTATATCCATCCACATCTCGAAATTCCTGCGTCAGCAGATTATCTGCCTCCTCATAGAGATAACCTGATTTTGAGAAAAATAAAGAAACGATATTATCCTCAAGCGTCCTGTTCTCATCGAACAGCGTAATATATTTCGCGACACCTCCGGTCAACCCATAGGCAATCGCCTGATCATAAACAGACCAGGAGGGACAAAACAGCGCCGTCTGCCGATAATCAAAAGCATCCAGCCTTAATTGCATTGTGCGGCGTCCAAATAGCGGACTCTTTTCACTCAGCACCTCATCTTCCATAAAACTGATGGATGATCCGCAGAGGATCAAAAACATTTTACCAAACTGCCATTGCTCATCAATATGCTTTTGCAGGATAGAGGTAATACTTTCTTCCTTACGAGCTATATAGGGCAACTCGTCAATGACCACAATAACTCGTTCACCCTGACTTTGATTTCCCAGAAATGTACACAGATCATCAAGAGTGCGAAAGGAAGACATGCTCATCTCTGGTACAAGCGTTTTCAGTGCACATTGACTGAATAATTCCACATTGCGTTCCACTGTCGTTTTAATTGCCGTAAAGAATACAGCCTTTTTATCTTTACAGAATTGTCTCAGCAGTGTCGTCTTTCCGATACGTCTGCGCCCATAAATCACTGCCATTTGGAAACTGTCCTTCAGATAAGCCGTCTCCAATGCCTTAAGTTCTTCTTCCCGACCAATAAACCGTGTCATTGAGCAAACCTCATTTTACAAAATTATGTTTTATTAAAATATGTTTTAATGAAACAATGATAAGCTATGCACATTGATTTGTCAACCTCATTTTTCAGAATCCACCATGCAAAAAGTCCAAACCCATATGCTCGCATAGACCCGCGAGAAATAACACATAAAAAAAGTGTGGGATCACCACACTTTTGTATGCTTGCAAGCAAGAGGCACTTCGTTTGTTATCACATCACGATTTCTTGAGAAAAAGATTGTCACTTGCGTGTTGCAGAGGGCATCAGATGCCACTGGCACCATAGTTTGAAAGAACACGAGCCGAGGGATCATCCACGTTGCAACCAGGCCAAGTTTTGTTTGGCATCCAATAATCCACAATCATTCTTTCCTGCCCGGGATAATCCGTTTCAAACAGTTCCCTGTAGAGAAGGCTTTCCTTTGTAAAGGGCTTGCAGTATCCCTCGTATTTGCGCACGCCCTCTTCAAATGCCTCATCCGAGTAGGTTCTCTCGGCCAATGCCTTTAAATCACCCACCATGGAATGTCCCACAGCATCCGAAAATGCCGCTTTCTGCCTCCACAGGATTTCATCCGGCAGCAGATGATCCTCTGCAAAGGCCTTGCGGATCAGATATTTCCCCATGTTGTGGCGGTTCATCTTGAGTTCGGGGTCAATGCTCATGGCATACCGCACAAACTTGAGATCGCCAAACGGCACTCTCGCCTCAAGGGAGTTTACGGAAATGCACCGGTCCGCCCGCAGCACATCGTACATGTGAAGTTCCCGAATGCGCTTTTCTGCCTCCTCCTGGAATTCCGCCGCTCCTGGAGCAAAGTCGGTATATTTGTATCCGAACAGTTCATCCGAAATTTCTCCGGTCAGAAGGACACGGACATCCGTGTTCTCGTGAATGTATTTGCAGACCAGATACATTCCAATGGAAGCACGTATGGTTGTGATATCCCATGTTCCAAGAAGGCGTACCACCTCGGGCAGTGCCTCAATGACATCCTTCTCCGAGATGATAACCTCCGTATGGTCACTTCCGATATAGTCCGCGACCATGCGTGCATACTTAAGATCAATCGCATCAACATCCATGCCGATCGCGAATGTGCGGATCGGCTTTTGAAGTCTGCGCGCCGCAATGGCGCAGACAAGGGAGGAATCAAGTCCGCCGGAAAGAAGGAATCCAATCGGTGCATCCGCATCCAGCCGTTTTTCCACGCCGTCAATCAGAAGTCGGCGAAGTTTGGCGCACACCGCTTCCTCTGATTTCATCGTAAACTGGTCCACATGCGAGGGGTCTGCATATTGGACAAAGTGGCCATCCACCCAATAGTGGCCTGGCGGGAACGGCAAAATCGTCTCACACAGTCCCATGAGGTTCTTGGGCTCACTTGCAAAGGCCATCTTGCCATCCGGAAGCACTCCGTAATACAGTGGCCGAATGCCAATGGGATCCCTGGCGGCAATCAGGCGATCATGTTCCCCATCATACAGAATAAGCGCAAACTCGGCGTCCAGCGTCTTGAACATCTCCACACCATATTCGTAATACAACGGAAGCAAAATCTCGCAGTCTGACTCACTGATCAGATCATAGGTTTCCATATACCGCTCACGAAGCGGACGGAAACCGTACAATTCTCCATTGCAGATTACATAATCCTTACCCATATGAAACGGCTGCATTCCGTTTTCGTTGAGTCCCATGATAGCCAGGCGATGAAACCCCATATATCCCCAGGGCAGTTCAAGAAATCGGCTCATATCCGGTCCGCGACTTGCCGTTCGCTCGAAGCACTCCCTGACCACATCCTTGGGAAACATTTTGCTCTGAATGGTAAAAATCGAACACATAAAAAAGCACCTCCAATTACTGACAGTCCCTCCTGATCACAGGACGAAGACTGCCATTTCGTGGTGCCACCTGATTTGCTTCTCTTTCCGGGTTCCAACAAACCCTGGCGATGATAACGGTTCGCCGTTCCGCCGCCCCTACTGATCATGGATGTTCGGTTTGGACTTGGAAGGGTTTTTCTTTTGGCAGGTTGTACGGGATTCACACCATTGCCCGCTCTCTGTGACGTCCAGATCCAAAATACTCTGCTTCCGCAACGCTTTATTCTTATTTGATTGGCTGCATTCTACTCCATCCAGGCAAGGCTCGTCAAGAGGTTTTTGCAATTTTTAATTAGAAAAATTTCATTTACTTCTATAATTTTATAAATTTAGAATCACTTTTGAAATATATGCTCATATTCATTTCATTATTGATTGCAGATCAATATCAATAAGGCCCGGATAGGCAGTTCCAGTAAATTTGGAACTGCCTATCCGGGCTTCTATTTCGTCATCTTTACCGATACAGTGTTTCCCTCACGCCCTGGCCCAAACCAGATCTGTCCCTTGGCTTTCAGCTGACTGCCAACAGATTTCGTCAATCGTCCTCATCGAGATTGGAAAGCCGCATCTCACTGTTCAGCCATGCATTGTATCCAGCCTGTGCCGTCTCGCTTTCTTTCTTCCTGTGCCACGTATCCACATCTGCACATATGGCAAGCATTTCATCCACAATCATTTCCATGCTCCTTGGCCGGACATTTCGGACATAGGATGTCATGCGGTCAATGGCTCTGGGGCTCTTCAGCTGCTTTGACAGCATATCCGCCAGTTCTCCCGGATATCCAAGAGAACTGACCGCGGCTTTGAGGCGATCTCTCGCCTCCGCCCATACTCTCTGACTCTCGGTCATCTGTACCTCCCGGCTATTACTTTCCTGTATGCACAATTGAATGCCTCCGGCCTATATGTCCTTGGCAAGGATATCATCACACTGTCTCGGGCCTATTTCGTTTCCGCTGCAACATCTGCCATATCGTCAAACAGGATGAGATCATTGATTCCAAGAACAGAGCGGAACAGTGTTGAATAATGATGGTTCAGTCGTTCCTGGTGTTCAGAACTATGCAGTGAGTTTCGCGTATTCCAGATCTTTCCTTCATCATTTTTGAGCGTCAGCCCCCATATTCCGACATCCCGGATCATGGCAATCTGTTCGCTGGCCATCATCATCTCTTTTGCTGCCGCAATCAGCCTTTCCGCATCCTCCTGAGACAACGTAATCAGCTGATCCGAAATGAGAGAATGCTCATCAAAGCCATCACCGAAGCGATACCGGGCAAGCTGTCCGCGGCCGGTGCTCTCAATCACCAGGACCTGCTTTACTTCATCCTCCCATTTTGGTGCCGGGCCGTATGCAACATTGCTTGAAACCAGCTCCATCCGCACCAGCTTTCCACGAGGCTCACCGGGTTCCGTGTCGACATTGTCAAATAAGTACATTGGCCTTTCCTTTCCAATTGATCCGCAGGTTGCCTGAACAGGCCATAGCATGAACGGGCTTCACAATAACGCTACACTTTAGAGCTGTATGCAAAGGGAAAATCCCCATACCAGTTTTCCTGGGCTTCGCAGCATGCAATCTCCTGCTGTGATGATACTCAGCGATCAAAATGCTGAGAGACGTTCTTCATCAGCTCAATGATCGGCAGATGCTGCGGGCAAACACTCTCGCACTGTCCGCATCCGATGCAGTCGCCTGCCTTGCCAAACTTCTGTGTCAAATTGCTGTAGTTGGTGAAATTCACCGTCCAGCCCTTTTTCCCAAGGTTCTCCCGCATGTTTTCATTGTACAGGCTGAAATACTGAGGGATGGCAATGTTCATCGGGCATCCTGAGGTACAATAGGCACATCCTGTGCATGGAACGGCAATCTGTGCATTAATGATCTCCGCTACGCGGCGCAGCATTGCCTGCTCGTCCTCACTGAGCGGCTCAAAGTTCTCCATGTAAGAAAGATTGTCTGATATCTGAGCCATATCGCTCATGCCGGAAAGCACCATAAAGACACCCGGCAGGCTCGCGGCAAAGCGGATCGCCCAGGAAGGCACAGACAGATCAGGGTTTGCCTGCTTCAACAACTTTTCCGCCTCCTCCGGCACATCCGCCAGAGATCCACCTTTCACCGGCTCCATCACGACAATCGGCTTTCCGTGCTTGACGGCCGTCTCATATACCCGCCGTGACTGGATCCACGGGCTTTCCCAGTCCAGATAGTTGATCTGGAGCTGGACAAATTCCATTTCCGGATGCCTGGTAAGAATCTTCTCGAGAAGCTCCGGCGTTCCGTGGAAAGAGAAGCCCGCATGCTTCACAAGCCCTTTGGCCTTCTTGTCAAGCAGCCAGTTAAAGCAGTCCAGGGTTTCAAACTGTTCATAGTTCTCCTCACCGATTCCATGAAGGAGATAATAGTCAAAGAATCCCGCGCCTGTTTCATCCAGCTGGTTTTCAAATATCTGATCCCGTCCCTCAAGGGTCTGGAAGAAAGCACTGTGAAGCTTTGTGGCAAGCGTAAAGCTGTCTCTCGGATACCTCTTGACCAGAGCTTCCTTAATGGCTTTCTGGCTGGCAAAGTTATTGTACATGATGGCCGTATCGAAATATGTGAATCCCTTTGCCATAAACAGATCCACCATCTTCTTGAGTTCATCCATATTGACCGTCGAACGATCTGTTTT
>JAFUZM010000038.1 GCA_017476605.1 Clostridia bacterium | reverse complement strand
GATGAACTGCTCTTTTCCAATCGCACACATTTTTACAAATTGTTTGAGGAGTACTGGCACATGACGCCTCGGCAATACAGACAGCAGTTTACAGGCCACAGCAGAGAGTCACACGAACGCTGATCAAGGACTGTTTCGCGGGGGAGATGGGGACGATCTACTACGTAAGATTGGGTTTATGGTGGTGGAACGATCCATTCCCTGCAATTGGACCATTTTTGGAGCCTGAATATCTTGGCATTTCAATTGTCATGCAATTATGCCTTTTCAATCTCGCAGCTGTGATGTTTGAATTCTACATCGTCATTAGAGACTGTTCTGTCATAATTGATGCCAACCAATATGAGATTTCCTTTGTACAGCTCCAGACGGTCAGGATATTTCTGCCTGTGAATCTGCGAGATTGCGGTATCTGCATCTTTATCGTATTTGAACTCAATCAGCATAGCCGGAATCTTTGGGTTCTTAGGAATATAGGCCAGATCTGCATAGCCTTTCCCTGTATCCAGCTCAGGAATGATGGTATACAGATCCTGAGCGGCATAATAAGCTAGCTGTACCGCATAAGAAAGCCCTGCTTCGCTATGGTAGGTCTTGTTGCCTGCTTTGTCATGAGCTGCTTCCAAAAGCGCCGCTACGGTCTTCTGGTCGCCTTTCCATGTCGCCTCAAGGAGTTTCTGCGAATTCTGAAGAGCACGGAATGTTACTGTCCAGTCCCTGTTTTTGGTGGATGATTTGAACACATCCAGCACTTCCTTATTTGGAATGAATACTTCCTTTGTATCACTGTCAAAGCTCAGATATCCGAGATGAATCAGCATGGTCAGGATATCGTCCTTACTGTTGAAGGTAGTCATATCGTTCTGGTAGCCTGTGATATCAACAGGTATTTTTTTGCCGTCCATCAGGATGGCAACATCTTCTTTCAAACCATCAAAGTTCCAGTCAATATACTGCCGAAGCGCTTCGTATGTTTCTGTTTCATTCCAGTAGTTGTTAATAAACCCGCTGCGCATTGCTTTTACAACGGATAGTGGGCTATAGATAGAATACTTTGGTGCCTCTGGTGATTGGCCTGTAATGCTCAGTTGCTTGTGATCCGGATCAGGAGGAAGAATATCACTCACACGATATCCATCATACCAGCCACTGATCTTTCTATAATCTCTGCCATATCTTTTGCATAAGTCTTCAACCTCTTCTGCGGTGAAGCCTGTGTATGGAGCAAGCTGCATTGGATAGGTCATTGAATATTCATCAAACATATTGAGAGCAGAATGCTTTCCATATTTCTTAATGGGGAGGATTCCTGTGATATATGCGAGAGCGATATATTCCTTGTCCTTGAGCCAGTCTCTAAGAAAGTCCAGATATTTCTTTTGCCCTTCCTTGTCATCCTTGCGCTCACGAAAGATGGCATCCCATTCGTCAATGATGATCACAAACTGACGATTTGTATTCTCATAAATTCGATTCATTACAGTTCGTATATTCAAACGATTACCATAATAAACGTCTGGATACGTATGTCTCAATTCAGAGATGACTTCGTCTGAAAGAAATTCGAGCATATCATCTACTGAATCAGAATCTTTTATAAATTCAGTTATTACAAGTCGGATTACGTCAAACTTTCCAAGGTATTCATCCCACGTTATGGAAGTATCATTCGTTGTGATTTTGCTTATTTTGCATTTTTCAAATAGAGGTCTGCTATCTACCGCACGGTTGTAATATGCACAAATCATTTTTGCAGCCATAGACTTTCCGAAACGACGCGGGCGAGAGACGCAGACATATTTCTGCTCCGTTTTTGCCACGCGATTCAGATAGGAAATCATTTCTGTTTTATCGACAAAAATTTCAGAGTTCACTGCTTCTTTAAAAGCGGTTTCCTTGGGATTCAGATATATGCCCATCCTGCAGTTCTCCTTTCTTATGGCCGACTGTTCGAATACTCTATGCTTAGTCATTCACGCATTTTAGCGAGGAACATTTAAGTATGAATGGTCTGTTTTCATGCTCTTTTGTGAAAGATACTCATACTTTCAAGTGTGATGGCAAGCCTTGGAACATAAAATGTCAAGGCCGCTTGGCCTAATTTTGAACAGCAGTTTCCTCTCCGACTCCTGGTACATTGTCCGCTGGAAGATCAAGAGAAAGCGAAAAGCACAGAATGCCTTCTTCCTCGTGGTCCAGGGTAAAGCCCAGGGACTGGTGCAGGGCGATGGATGCAGCATTATTTGCTGCAACGCGTGCAATGGCCAGAACATAGCCTTTTTGGCGCATGATGTCAAAGAGGAGACGAATGGTCTCCTCTGCATAACCGTTTGTGCGCATCTCCCGCTTGATGTAAATGCCGTAAGAGAATGTGGTTGGTGTGAGAAGATAGACAGTGAGAGCACCTGCATAGACGGAATCGGAAAGAATCGAAAAATGAAGCTCATGTGGGTCATGAGTCCGTGGCTTCAGCGTAATCATATGGAACCTCCTTGATGGTAAAGGGAACGAAATCACAGGCTGATCGAAAACTATCCCATGGATGGGACGGATAAGGACGGCATCTTTACTGACACGGATTCACCTGATACGATATAATCAGGGCATGGATCAATCAAACAGGAAACGGGAGGACAATGAAATGAAACGGATTCTTTGTCTTTTGATGATGCTGTGCCTTTGGGGAATGGGCTGCGGTGCGCTTGCGGCGAACCTCAAAGAGGTTTACTGCCGGGAAAGGGAATTTACAACAAGAATACCTGAGACGGCATCAACGGAATGGGATGAGGATGTCTTTTATATTTATCTGGACAAGCCGGGATATGTTCCCAATATCTTTATTCTGCGCAGATCTCAGGAGGAGAAGATCAAAGACCCTGAACGCTATGTGAAGGAAACCTATCCAAAGCACATGAAGGAAAAGCATGGCGGCCAGCTGGTGGCCTATTCCACGATGGAATACTATGATATCGGCGGGAAGAGGCTGTATGCTTCATCCTATATTTACAGAAACAACAGTGGATATTCCATCAATCAGCTGGTTCTTGTGGAGCCGCGGGAGGATGGAGATGTTGAGTATGTCGTAAGATATCCGAATTCGGACCGGGAGCGCACCCTTGAGGCGGCGGATGGGATTGTTCGGTATTATCAGCCGGACGGGCAGCCGGGTTCCGGAAATGCAGATCCTTCCTTGGGCACGCTTCAGGATGTCATCTGTACTGATCAAAATTATACTACAAAGATGCCTGCCGGGTTAAGTGCCGAATGGCGGGGAAGCAACGGAATGCGCATTTGGCTGGAAGATCCGGGCTATGTTCCCAATGTCAGGATCTGGCGTAGGACGGCAAAACTGAGTGATCCTGAGAAGTATGTTAAAACCACCTATGGTGAGGAGATGCAGTCCTCCTTTAACGGTGGGCTTCGCTCCGTGACATACTACGGGAACTATTCGATTGGCGGGAAAACACTGCTGGCGCACACATACGTGTATAAAGACAGTCACGGGACAGACATCAACCTTCTTCATGCGGTTGAAGTGCGGGAGGATCGGGATGTTGAGTACACCGCCCGCTATCTGGATTCAGAGCGCGAGAAGACGCTGGCTGTACTGGATACCGTGGTTCGCTATTATACACCAACAGATACGGGAAACGGAAAGGCATCTGGATCTATCGCCTCGGGGAAACAGAGCACGGCTGGGACAAAAGAACTGAAGGCGCAGAAGGTAAAGCCGATTCTTTCGGGCACGTCCTCCTACAGCGACGGCCGCTTTTCCATGACGCTTCCCTCTGGCTGGAACATCATGACACAGAGCGATTATATGAGCTTTTGTCTGAGATCATGGGATCCAAAGGCAGCGGATCGTCAGATCTTTTTCTTCATGAAGCTGGAGCCTTTCCTCAAAAGTCAGACGGCCAAAAACAAGTATCTTGAGGTGAACAACTCCTTTGGCGGGAATACGATTTATCAGTATTTTGCCTATGCACCTGTCATGAAGAGCAATAGCCTCAAAGGATTTTTGGATGCGCTGCCAGATACCAAAGACTTCTGTGCAAGATATTATCGCAGCGGGATGACCATCAGCCCGAATGTCATCCCCTATATGAAAAATGTTGAAATCCTTGAAAAGAAGAAAAGTACATTACCTGCACCGGGAGGCTGTGGGGAAAATGTCATCGCCAGGATTTCCTACACAGGGGAACAGGGAGGGCGCTGTGAGGGAATGGTGACGGCGCAGCCAACGGAACAGCTGGCCTATGACTTCCTGGGAACAGACGGATGGATGTATACCGTCTATCTCTTCATGGGCGTCACGGCGCCAGCAGGGGAGATGCCGGAGCTTGAGGAAACGCTGCTGGATTGTCTCAGCTCCTTTGCCTTCAAGCAGAGCTATGTGAATCAGGCCGTGGACATTTCAACCAGCCAGAAGAATGCGCTGCTTGCACAGGCAAGGACGATGCAGGCCGCTCATGATTCCATGGTCAGTGCCTGGTACGCCCGGGAGCAGGCACACGATATTTCGTTCCAGAAATGGAGCGATGCCTTTAACGGATATGATCGCCTGTATGACTCCGCCACAGGGGAAATTTATCTGGCAGATGTCGGATTTTATGATTCCTACAATCTCAATCGCAGTGACTACAAGAATCCGAACCTGCAGATCGTCGATTCCTCCACGGAAAAGTACTATCTCCAAGCAGCCGACTATTACATTACAAAGTAAAGGACGCCGTTTATCTCCGAGGTATTTGGAGATAAACGGGGCCTTTTCTCTTGTGACATGAAATCTGCTGATCATAACGGCAGAAGAAGAGCATCGTGAGAGGCCTGGAATCCTTTGGGCTTGTTTGATGAGGTCGTATGAGAAGCGCAATACGTTGGTGTTCGAACTCGAAGATATTGTTCCCAGACAGCTAGTTTTTCAATTTGCCTTGCTAATCATAGCAAAATCGGCTAGAATTAGGATGAACAACGGAGCACTTCTGATCATCGGCGGCATTAACTGATGGGAAAAGAGAAAAGCATATGGAAATGAACATACGATCATCCTACGATACATTTCGTGATTTAAGAGAAAATCAGGGATATTATATTGATAAGACAGAAGTCATAGAGGAATACCTTGTCAGAAGATTTGATAAAGCTGTCCTGTTTGCTCGCCCCCGCAGATTCGGGAAAACGCTGACCATGACCATGTTCCGGGACTTTCTGGATATTCGCCAGGATAGCCGTGAGATCTTTTCTGGTCTCAAAATCATGGAGCATTCGGATGTCGTCAGAGAGTATATGAATCAGTATCCCGTTCTTTTTCTGTCGCTTAAAGAGATATTTGGCGATAGTTTCGAAAAAACATACGCCTACTATCGTCTTAATATTGCGAACTGCTGTAAAAAAATTAAAAATATTACGGAAAACCCTGAGCAAAATGAAGCAGATCAATGTCTTTTTAGAGCATTGGAATTTCAAAAAGCTGACGAGGTAAACACAATAGCAGCTTTGGATCTTCTTACAAGGATGCTTTATGTGCATTATGGAAAGCAAGTCTTTGTTATCATTGATGAATATGATGTTCCAATGGCTAAAGCGCTCGGAACGCCATATTATGATAAGGTAAGAGACATGATTGAGCACATGCTCAGCTATGTTTGCAAGACCAATAGCAATGTTAAGGCAGTGATGCTATCCGGATGCTTATATACGGTAAAAAACAGTACTTATACAGGCGTAAATAACATCACGCCCTACACAGTTCTTTCTCCGCTCCATGCTTCTTCCATTGGCTTTACAGATGAGAATGTGAAGCAGCTTCTTAAAGATGCAGGCCTCTCTGAACAGTATGATACGGTTGCAGAGTGGTATGATGGATATATGTTTGGTAGGGACAAGATGTACTGCCCCTGGGACGTTCTGTCCTATGTTCGTTCCGTTCTGGACGGATCCTATGATGATGACCGGGGACCAGAAAGCTATTGGCTTAATACATCGGAGACATCTTTGAATCTCATTCACGGTTTCCTTGGGAAAAGTACAGGAGCAAACGAAGGTTTTGAGCGACTGCTTGCCGGAGAAACCGTTGACTGCACGATAAATGAGTATGTTTCTTATCATACCATTCATGAAGATGGTGCGAATCTGTGGTCCGCGCTTGTTGAGACAGGCTATTTGACCAAAGCGGTTCCTGGCCGGCCGCCTCTTATGCCCTTACGGATTCCAAACAGATCCATTCAAACGGTTTTTCGCTTGGAAGTCTGGAACTATTTTCAGGACAAGATAGAGAATGCCTTTGTTCGGGATCTTGTGAATGCACTATGGGGAGAGCAAACTGAAACGGCAGAAGCTGCGCTTAATCAGATTCTTGAAGCAACACTGTCCTTCTATCATGAGTATCATGAATATAGCTATCATCTGATTCTGGATGGATTCTTCACTGGCCTGGGATATCGGGTTCAGTCCGAGAGAGAAACCGGATATGGAAGAAGCGATCTGATTATTCAGGATCCGGCGAGAAAACGCTGTCTGATACTTGAATTAAAGCATGTGAAAACTGAAGATGAGATGGAGCCCGCTCTTCAGGAAGCAGCCAGCCAGATCATCAAGAATAAGTATGACAGCCGGCTCCGGTATGAAGGATACACTACACGCCTTCAATATGGAATGGCGTTCTGGGATAAGCGATCCAGGATAGCAAGGATATAACACAGAAATGCAAAGCATCAAGGAGTTCCGCACCTGAGTGCGGAACTCCTTGATGCTTTTTTGCATGGTCTCAGGGCTGCAAACTGCCATGACCAAGACGAACCTGAATGAGTGCGAGGGGCCTTTAAACGGTGGCAGATGGAGCATCCATGGTTTGACCATGTGTATGAGATTTGGTATAATGATCGGGCTTTTAAGCGGTAAAATTGAAATTGAGGATAAAGAATATGCGCATAGGAAATGCATTGTGGAAGGGAATAGATGCACTTGCCAGATTTGTCATTGGCCTGATTGCAAAGCTTTCCCCAAAACTTGGTGAAAAGTGTCTTGAGCTCTGGGAAAACACGGAGCTGGTCAGCTATCTATTCGTCGGAATCGCGACCACCATCGTCAATTATGTCGTTTACTGGTTTGCAACGCGGGTGCTCTCCATGAGTGTCATGCCGGGAACCTGGACGGCATGGGTGCTGGCTGTTGCGTTTGGCTACTGGGCGAATAAAACCTTTGTCTTTAAGACGCACTGTGAGAATATGGGCAAGCTGATCAAGGAAGCAGCCAGCTTTTTCTCCATGCGGCTTGTCTCTCTTGGCATGGAAACCGTTCTGATGTGGCTGACGGTGGAAAAGCTGCATTTCAACGACCTCGTGATGAAGCTTGTGATCAATCTTCTTGTGATCATACTGAATTATGCTTTTTCAAAGCTCTTTATTTTTAAGAAATGAGGAAACGCAAGTGAAACATACTATACTGCTTTTTGTGCTCCTTTTGCTGGTTCCCGTGCTGGCATTTGCAGATGGCATTCGTGTGAGTGCCAGGGATACGGAGATCAACCGTGACCGGGATCGGAACGTGACCAACATTCTGGTTCTCCTGCAGGAAGAGGACAGGACACAGATGATGACGGTTGCCTCTCTGAACACGAAGACGGGGAAAGCCGTCATGGTGCAGCTGGACCCGGAGCTCATGGTGGATATCCCTGAGGTCGGAGAGGTCGCGCTCTCTCAGGTTTACGCCCTGGGAGACAAGAAATCAAAAGGATTTCTGGCGATGCGTACGGTGAATCGCCTCCTGAAACTGAATCTTACCAATTATGTGGTGGTCAGTATGGATGCGATTCCAAGCCTTGTGGATGCAGTGGATGGCGTATGGATCACGCCTACCGAGGAGGAAGATCTCGCACTTGGACTGGATCTTGACACCTGGGCCCTGGATGGTCAGGATACACTTGCGTATATCCGGCTGAAGCTCCCTGGGGATGCAGAACGGAATCGGGCATATGAGGTCATGATGCAGATTCTTAGACAGGT
>JAFUZM010000272.1 GCA_017476605.1 Clostridia bacterium | reverse complement strand
TTCCAGCTTCCATCTTTGCCGAGGAAGTCGAGATTTCCCTGTGGACCTATCCCATTGGCGGCTGGGGCAGCGAGGAAAGTGTCCGCCCCATCATTGACGCATTCAATGCCGTTCACCCTGAGATTACCGTCAGCGTGCGTTACCTTGACTACACCTCCGGCGACGATCTGGTTGCTGCCGCCATTGACAGCGACACCATGCCCGATATCATCATGGAAGGCCCGGAGCGGCTTGTGGCCAACTGGAGCACTACAGGCAAAATGCTTGACATCTCGGATCTCTGGAATGACACCGTCACCTCTGACATCGTCGCCGCCAGTCCTGCCGTTGAAGCCGCCTGCAGGAACGCCGAGGGCGTCTACTACGAATATCCGCTCTGCATGACCACGCACTGCATGGTCATCAACTACAACGATTTTGAGGCCGCAGGCGCCCTTCAGTATATCGACGAGCTCACCCACACCTGGACCACCGATGATTTCATCTCCGCCCTTGATGCTCTGGTTGCCGCCGGCTTCAGCCCAACCGGCATCGTCTACTGTGGCGGACAGGGCGGGGATCAGGGAACGCGTGCGCTGGTCACCAATCTCTATTCCGATCATTTCACCAATGAGGCGCACACCGCCTACACCATGGGCGATGAGGGAAACCTGAAGGCACTGCATCTCCTGCAGAATCTTGTCCATGAGGGCAAGCTGGAGGCAGGCCCTGATTTCGTGGCGGCGGATGAGATCAGCCTCTTCTGCGACAGCACCCTGTCCCTCTGCTTCTGCTGGAATGCCTCTGCCGCTTTATCGAATAAAGCAAGTCTGGCAGAGGACGTCCGCGTTTTCCCCATGGCCTTTCCCTCGGATGACGGATTCCCGGAACTCCAGAGCGGAATCTGGGGCTTTGGCCTATTTGATCATGGCGATGCCACCCGTGCAGCTGCCGCCAAGGAATTCGTTAAATTTGTCTGTGATGATCCTGTCCAGGCCAAAGAGAGCGTATTTATCTCCGGCTTCTTCCCGACGCGCTTCTCCCTCGGTGACATCTATGCAGGAACGGATAAGGAAGAAAACGGCGAATACGCCATTTTCACCCCGCTTCTTGGTGACTATTATCAGGTAACCAAAAACTGGGCCGAGCAGCGCACGGAATGGTGGAATCTCCTTAAGCGCATCTTTGCCGGCGGTGACGTGGAGACAGAGGTTGCCGTCTACCTTGACCATGTCAATCAGTGAGCATTGCATTCTTCAAGATGCACGCACTGCCATCTTCCCACGCCATTTTGCCGCCTCCGGCGTCTGGTACTAACTGAGTACCAGACGATTTAGATAATTGAATTATTCAATTCTCCCACGAAGCAGGTTCTCCATTCCTGGTACCTGTATCCCCTGCCGTTTATGACGCGCCTCTCAATCTTTTCTTTGAGAGGTCGCTTCTCAATCCTTTCGCGAAAGAAGATTCACATGAATTATATTGATATCGGTGTCAACCTCTTTTGTCGATCCTACCCGGATCCGACAGCCGTTTTAAACCACGCCAAAGAAAACGGCGTTGCCTGTATTCTGACCGGCTCGGACATGAGTGAAAACCGGAAAATCGACACGTTTCTGAAAACTAATGACGCCTATGGAACTGCCGGCATTCATCCACACAATGCCGATTCCGCCACCGCGCGGGACATGGCTGAGATTGAGGCCATATTGACCCACAATCCTAAAATGGTCGCCGTCGGCGAATGCGGGTTGGATTTCAACCGGATGTTTTCCTCGGAGGAAAACCAGATACGCTGTCTCAACATGCATATTGATCTGGCTGAATCCCTTAAAATGCCCATGTTCCTCCATGAACGTGACGCCTCCCGGACAATGGTCCGCATTTTTCAAAAGCACGACTGCACCCGTTTCGTCATCCACTGCTTTACCGGCACCAGAGAAGAGCTGAAATGCTATCTTGATATGGGCTTTATGATCGGCATCACCGGATGGATCTGTGATGACCGTCGGGCAAATTCCCTTCGTGATGCCGTCCGCATCCTTCCTCTGGACCGTCTCATGATTGAAACGGATGCTCCTTATCTGACTCCTCGCAACGTTCCCGGCCTTGCCCGCACCAATGTTCCTGAAAACATTCGGTACGTTGCCCGTGATCTAGCCACGTTCATGGAGATTCCCGAAGAGGAAGTGCGGCAGCACGCCTATCAGAACACCTGTCGCTTTTTCGGCCTTGGAAGCGTATAACATCATCATCCCACGCGCGGCAGCGATGACCATATAGCTTCGCTGTCTGTTTCAAATACTTCTTCTCTGGAGGTCTTTATGGACAATTTCGTATTCTATTCGCCCACGTATTTCTGCTTTGGCAAAGATACTGAGCAGCAGGCCGGTGCTTTGGTCCGCCGATTCGGCGGCAGCAAAGTCCTGATTCACTATGGTGGCGGCAGCGTCATCCGTTCCGGACTCCTGGGCCGGGTCAAGGCATCTCTTACTGAAGCCGCCATCCCCTTTGTGGAGCTGGGCGGCGTTCGGCCAAATCCCCGCAGTGGCCTTGTCTACGAGGGAATTGATCTCTGCCGCCGTGAAGGCGTGGATTTCGTTCTGGCCGTTGGCGGTGGCAGCGCCATTGACTCTGCAAAAGCCATCGCCGCCGGCACGGTCTATGAGGGTGATTTCTGGGATTTCTATACCGGAAAGCTGATTGAGAAGGCTCTCCCGGTTGGTACCATCCTTACCATTGCTGCCGCAGGCAGTGAGGGAAGCCCGGATTCCGTCATCACAAATGAAAACGGAATGTTCAAGCGCGGCGCAACCGGCGATGCCATCCGTCCGAAATTCAGCATCCTGAATCCTGCCCTGACCCAGACACTTCCCGCCTATCAGACCGCCTGTGGCATCACGGATATTATGGCGCATCTGCACGAGCGCTACCTGACCAACACTAAGGAAGTTGAGGTCACTGACCGCCTGATCGAGGCACTTCTGCTCACCATGATTCATGAGGGACCGCGTGTCATTGCGGATCCGGACAACTATGAAGCCCGGGCCAATATCATGTGGGCCGGGATGATGGCCCACAACAATTCCTGCGGTGTCGGCCGCAGCCAGGACTGGAACAGCCACAACATCGAGCATGAGCTCTCCGCCCTCTATGACTGTGCCCATGGCGCCGGTCTGGCAGTCACCATGCCTGCCGTCTTTACCTATGTGATGGACCACGATGTCATGCGCTTTGCGCAGCTGGCCACACGTGTGTGGGGCTGCCAGATGGATTTTGCCCATCCGGAGGTGACCGCCCGCGCCGGTATTGACGCGCTGCGTCATTTTCTCATTTCCATCGGCATGCCGAAAAACTTCGACGAGCTGGGTGCCCGTGAGGAGGATATTCCTCACCTGGTTGATGTCCTTTGCAATGGAGACGGTCGTCCCGGCAGCATTTCCGGCTTTGTCACACTGAATGAGGA
>JAFUZM010000271.1 GCA_017476605.1 Clostridia bacterium | reverse complement strand
GGGTATTCCTGCTGGATGAAAACAATAACATGGTCACCTCCGTTGGGGAAAGCGGCGAGATCTGCGTCTCCGGCAGTTGTGTCGGTCTTGGCTATCTCGGCAATACCGAGAAGACGGAACAGGCCTTTGTGCAGAATCCTCTCAACACCCGCTGGCTTGAGACCATTTATCGTACCGGAGATCTTGCACGCATCAACGAGCGCGGGGAAATCGTCTACATCAGTCGCAAGGATTTTCAGGTAAAGCACATGGGGCATCGGATTGAGCTTGGTGAAATCGAAACGCAGCTCTCTGCCGTTCCCGGAATTGAGCGTGCCGTCTGCATTTACCTGCATGAAAAGAGCAAGATTCTGGCCTTCATTGTAGGCAATATCGAAAAGGCAGACATCACAGAGCACCTCAGGGTTGCACTCCCGGAGTATATGATTCCGAATATCTATTCCTTTGTCGACGTGATGCCGCTCAATAAGAACGGGAAGATCGACCGGAATCTGCTTCTTCAGACCTACCTTGAAAAGAAAGGGAAACACTGATGAACGTTTATCATGAAAATGACCTGCTTTCCTCTGCAAAAACGCCCTTTTACTGCTTTGATCTTGATGCCGTCCGCAATCACGTCCGTGCCTGCAAGGAAATTCTCTCCCCTTCTGTCCATCTTTGCTATTCCATAAAGGCGAACCCGTTTCTCGTCCCCGTCATGGATGATGAAATCGGCATGCTTGAGGTTTGCTCTCCAGGAGAGCTTGAAATCTGTCACGCAAACCATCTTCATATGTCTCACATCCTTTACTCCGGTGTGAACAAAACACTGGAGGATATTGAGCGTGCGCTGATGTATGGGGTACACACCTTCACCTGTGAATCCCGTCTTCACGCGGATCTCCTTGAAAATTTTGCCGCACAGCTTCCTTTCCCTCTGGATGTCTTTCTCCGCCTGACCGCCGGCTCTCAGTTCGGCATGGATGAAAGCGAATTCATGGACATTTTGAGAAGTCCTGATAAGTATTCACATTTGAACATTCAGGGCATTCATTATTTTTCCGGTACCCAGCGGAAAAAGCTGAGTGATCAGAGGAGCGAGCTGGCATTTCTATCTGACCTTCTTGCAAGGCTGAAGCAGGAGGGCATTGTCCTGCCCAAGGTCGAATACGGAACCGGTCTCTATTTCCCTTATTTTGTGAATGAGGATCATTCCGACATTCTCGCTCCGCTGCGTGAGCTTGCCCCGGACCTCGCACGGCTTTCGGAGCAGGCGGATGTCACGATTGAAATGGGCCGTTTCCTGGCCTCCGGCTGCGGGACATTTTACACCACCGTTCAGGACACCAAAATCAACAAGGGACAGGGATACGCCATTTTGGATGGTGGCATCCATCATCTCAATTATTATGGCGGAAGCATGGGCATGCGTCAGCCGCTGATTACCCGTATTCCACGCGCCCCTCTGCCCGAGGACACAGAGGACAGAGATTGGATGCTCTGCGGATCGCTGTGCACCACCGCCGACATTCTTGTCCGGAAATATCCGGCAAAGGGCCTTCGGATCGGAGATATTCTGGCTTTCCATAACTGCGGCGCCTATTCCGTCACCGAGGCTCCCGCTCTCTTTCTCAGTCGTACTCTTCCTGCCGTCCTCCTCAAAGAAGAGGACAGATACACGGAGGTGCGCCCGCACCTGCCCTCCTGGAAATTGAATACCGAAGGTTTGTACATGATTTAGAATTTGGCGGTCCATGATCCTAAGCAGATCATGGACCGCGTTTCCGTCTCTCTCCCAGGCATCCAAGTATGTAGCATGGCTCCTTTCGCCTTCCTCCGAGTCGTTTCCGGGAATCCGCTTCCGAGTCAGAATGCCGATTGCATTTTACTTTGCTTTCCTATATAATAAAAAAGCTTTCCGCCTGTTCCGGACAGAAAAGCACGCCAGGCGATGCCTTTCTTCGGTTCTTTCCGGCGAAAGCAGCGTTTTATTATGCAATAAGAGATGAGGTAATCCTATGCGCGATACAATTATTTCCCTGCTTGAGGACATCAAGGACGATATTGATTTTGCTTCCTGCACAACCCTGATTGACGATGGTCTTCTGTCCTCACTGGACATCATCCAGCTGATCGGCGCCCTGAACGACGAATTTGACATTTCCATTCCGGCAACGGAAATCATCCCTGCCAATTTTAACAGCGTGGATGCCATGGCCGCAATGGTTGAGCGTCTTGAGGACGAGTAAAAAGGGCAAAAATAAGGACTGCCTGATGCGGCAGTCCTTGTTTTTTGTCCTTATTTGATGATGATATGCTGTGTTGTGCCGTTGATATAAATCGGGGTCAGCTCTGCCTGAATCAGAGGACGTGCATAGGAAAGGAATTCTGCACGCATATCCGTCTTATAGCTGTTCACCCACTCAAGCGGAACCTTCTTCTCGTAGTTGGCCACCTTGCGGATGTCCACCAGCTCTGTGGTACACTGATAGGGATCATTGGAGATTCTCTTGAGCGCAACCATCTTGCCCGTGACCCCCTCAAATGCTGCCTTGGCTGCCGCACCGCCCACCTGATAGGCCTCCGTAATATCCGTACGGCTGCTCAAATGTCCGGCGCAACGCTGCAGGATGGAGAGCTCCACGGCACGAGTGCGGGTGTCAATATTCTTGGCGACTACATTAGAAAGATATCTGGCGGTGCCCGTCAGATTCTGATGACCGAACGAGTCAATGAAACGTGCATCATCCGAAAGCTCACATACATAGCGTCCATCCGGCAGCTTTACACCCTCGCTGACCGCGATGACAACGGACTTCTTCTCTTTCTGCATGTTTTCGAGTTTTACCAGGAAGTTGTCGACATTGAACGGCACCTCCGGCAGGCAGATCATGTCAACACCCTCGCAGTCTTCACCGCGGGCAAGAGACGCTGCTGCAGTCAACCAACCGGCGTTACGGCCCATGATCTCAACGATTGTCACAAACTTTGTTCCATAGACCGTCGCATCACGAATCAGCTCTTTCATGACGACGCTGATATACTTGGCCGCAGAGCCGTATCCCGGTGTATGGTCCGTCATCATCAGGTCATTGTCTATGGTTTTCGGAACACCCATAAACTTGATGTTGCTTCCGGTCTGCTCCGCATACTGACTCAGCTTGCAGATCGTATCCATGCTGTCATTGCCGCCGATATAGAAGAAATATCCGATATCCAGTTTATCGAGGATTCCAAACAGCTTCTCATAAACCTCCGGAGCCTGTGTAAAGTCCGGGAGCTTATACCGGCAGCTTCCCAGGAACGAGGAAGGTGTACGCTTCAGAAGCTCAATCTCAAGTGCAGATCCCAGCTTTCCGGACAGGTCAATCACCCGCTCTTCCAGCAGTCCCTGAATGCCATTCAGCATTCCGTATACGTGCTTTGCGCCACGCATCTGACACGCTTGCAGTACACCGGCAAGGCTTGAATTGATAACCGCAGTGGGGCCACCACTTTGCCCGACAATTGCATTATTACCCATTAGATACCCTCCTAAATATTTATAAAGGCTGTTCTAATTATACGTGAGGATAATGCAATAATCAATCCCATTTTTGCTT
>JAFUZM010000270.1 GCA_017476605.1 Clostridia bacterium | reverse complement strand
ATTTCAAACAAACAATAGCACTGTTTCCGGCAAATAAGGGTCTCTCTTGAAGAAAACAGCCATAATGCGTACAGAAATACAGATAGAGCCTGCAAAGGCAGCAGAAGGGAACATTTCAATGGTAAATACCTCAAAGCGGGAACGGCTTCCAGAACCGTTTGAAGGACTATACAAGAGCGAAGATCTGAAAGAGAAAATCACGGATCCTGGGTTATGGACGACGATTCCGTGTGTCGATCCTGATATGTACAGCAAGAATGGAATCAAGAGGCTGAGGGAAAATCATGTGCTGTTCGCCTTTATTGACCAGTATTTCTCGAAGGACCAATATGCATTTGAGCCTAACATGGAGGATGGCCGCTTTGTGTTTCTTCCGGAGAATGTTTTTCAGCAGGGAATAGGCCTTGCAGCGTCCAAAGAACTGCCGGGCTGGCTTGAGGTTATGTTTTTTTGGTATCCGGGTGAATATACGGAAAAGTCTCTGCCAATCGGATGTGCACAGTGCAGTGTCTCCTCCTTTACCTCGCAACCAGGTGACCGGCTTGCAGATATGATCCGGGAAATCTATATGAACACGAAATTAGAACCATGGGGACAATGCTGCATATTCGCATTTAATATTGATGTGATCGTGAGACTCAACGGGAATTATATGGACCATATGGACACAACAAAGCGGGTAATTCGGGAAGCGCTCAAGTTTTCCGAAGATAAAATGAGGCGGAACGGAGAAGGCCTTATTACCTTTATGGAAACACAAATGAGACTTGCAAAAGACTGATGTGCATATGACCTTTGATGCAGCCTAAATCCTGGAGATACAGTTCGGCATGATACAGAATTGACTGTGTCCAGATAAACATCCGCCAAAATCGTTAGAAATCACGAGTTTTGGCGGATGTTTTCCCCTTTGCTGATACTTCATTTCCGGAAAGATGATTGAAAAAGGCTTCCTGGGACGCCGAATAAAGATAACTTGAGGCAAATCCGCCAAAATGAATGAAAAATTGCGATTTTGGCGGATTTGATGAATTAGCGGAGCCAGGTCTATCGTTTATGAAAGGGCTTTGCGAGAGAGAGCAGGTATTTGACGGAATTGCCTGGAAGATTAACTGCAACCAGATGTACCTGCGGCGGAGGATAAAATGAAATCGGTTGCGCGTTCGGAGGAACGAAAGCGTCTGAATCATGCGGCAGAAAAGAAGAATTCTCAGTTTATCGCCGTCTATGGCCGCAGAGGAGTCGGGAAAACCTGTCTGGTTCAGGAAGCCTTTGAGGGAAAATTCTTCTTTTCCCACACCGGCCTTTATCAGCTTTCCAGAAAGGAACAGTTAAAGGGCTTTTTTGACTCTCTCCTGAAAGCAGGACTGCCCGGCAGTTTTTCAGTACCGGAAAATTGGATAGAGGCGTTCAACCTGCTGGAAATACTGATTGACAATGATCAGAAGGGGCAAAAGAAGATTATGTTTTTGGATGAAATATCCTGGATGGATACAATACAGATCGACTTTGTTCCGGCACTTGAACATTTCTGGAATGCCTATGCTTCAGCAAGAACGGATATCGTTCTGATTATTTGCAGCTCCGCCGCTTCGTGGATCATTGACCATGTAATTCACAGCAAAGGCGGATTCCATAATCGATTGACACTCAGCATTCATTTGCAGCCGTTCACTCTTAAGGAAGTGGAGGAGTATCTGCAGTCTATGGATATCAATCTGACAAGAATGCAGATTCTGGAAGGCTATATGGTACTGGGTGGGGTTCCCTATTACTGGAGCCATATGGAACCTGGAATGCCGATAGATCTGTATATCAATCGTCTGTTTTTTAAGGAAGGTGCACCTCTGAGGGATGAACACGACATTCTTTTCAAATCGCTTTTCAGAAAGCCAGATGCATACATCAGCATCATAAAGGCACTTGCGGGAAAGAAAAAAGGGCTGACACGCGGTGAGATTCTTGAGGCAACCGGGCTTCCTGGCTCAGGGGATACCACAAAGAAACTGTTGGAGCTTGAAAACTGTGATGTGATCCGGACCAGCACCGCGTATGGCGAAAGAAAGGGCACCCGATATCAGCTGAATGATCCGTTTCTTCTGTTTTACTACCATTTTCTGGACCAAAGGACCATGGATTCTCAGCTTTGGATGCATCAGTTGAACACACCGCAGATCAGCACATGGAGGGAACTGGCCTTTGAGATGATCTGCTTGCTTCATGTTGAGGAGATCAAGAAAAAGCTTGGTTTTGGATCCGTGCTGACGGAGGTATTTTCATTTTGGGTGAAAGAGAATCTGGAAAAAGGCATTCAGGGATCTCAGATTGATCTTGTCATCAAGAGAGCAGATAAAGTGACCAATCTGTTTGAGATGAAATACAGTCAGGAGGAGTACCTGATCACCAAGTCCGAGGATGATGCCCTGCGGCGCAGGAGGTCGGATTACGTAAGGACGATGATAAGCAAAGATGCGATTCATCTGACGATGATTTCCCCTTATGGCGTTGTTCCGAATGCATATGCCGGGAATCTTACCTCTGTTCTGACAGCGGAGGATCTTTTCTGAAGCTCCGGCCTTGTTATTCGTAAAAATGCAATGCGGCCATCAAGTTGACACCTTTGACCACAAGTAAAATGGTGACACGAAATTCCAATCGTGTCACCATTTTGTTTGTGGACTGATTACAAAAAGTGTGTCTACACTCGCGAAACGAAAAGAGACAAAGGCACGGCCGTTGACGAAATGGCTCCACGAAAAAATCGTAAAAAACTGCGCATATCTGAAAATGAAGTTTTTCTTTGACAAAACGGGCATTTGCATATAAACTGGTAGGCAAGAAAATCAATCGCAATATCAGAAAACGAATAAACATAAATGGACGGCTTTTATACCCACAGAGAAGACAGCAAAAAGGAGCAAGTATGAATCAGGAAAAAACAGAAAATCGGATTCCGTTTGTCACAAAACCGGTTTCAAGGATTTTCTTTGGAACGGCAATTGACCCGCTCCTGGCCGGGCAGGATCAGGATGAACTGCTGGATGCGGTGATTGAATCCGGTATCAACACATTGGATATGGCCAGAAACTATCAGAAGGCAGAAACAGTGGTCGGCAGATGGATGAAAAAACGCGGATGCCGGGATCAGCTGGTTCTCCTGTCCAAATGTGGGCATCCGACCGCTTTCGGGCGAAAGAGAGTGAGCGAGCGCGATATTCGGGAGGACTACGAAAAGACGGCGGAAGCGCTTGGCACATCGTATATTGACATCTATCTTCTGCACCGGGATGATCCGGATGTCCCGGTAGGGGAAATCGTTGAACTGTTCAATGCAATGCACCAGGAAGGAAAAATCGGTGCCTTTGGCGGTTCAAACTGGACGTACCAGCGGATCTCTGAGGCAAATGCCTATGCAAAGGCACACAACCTCATTCCGTTTTCCGTGTCAAGTCCCAATTTCGGTCTGGCAGAGCAGGTGGAGGATCTGTGGGGCGGCGGTTGTGTCTCCATTTCCGGCCCGGAGCAGGCAGAGGCGCGGGCATGGTACAGGAAAGAAAACATGCCGATCGTCGCCTATTCAAGCCTTGGCAGAGGACTCTTTTCCGGACGGGTCACCTACCAGGAAAGAGACAAGGCAAGCAAAGTCATGGATAAATTTGCCATGAAAGGCTATGCCTGTCCGCAGAACTTTGAGCGGCTGCGCCGCTGCGAGATTCTGGCCGAGAAAAAGGGCGTGTCTGTCTCTCAAATTGCGCTTCGCTGGATTTTTACTCAGGATCTCAATACATACGCTGTAATCGGGACAGGTAATCCATCCAGGATGACGCAGAACCTGAATGCGCTGAATATTCCGATGACCAAGGAGGAAGCAGAGTACCTGAATCTTGAGCGGGAGGGATTGCAGTGAATTCACGGATTCATGATCTCTTTGAGCGACAATGGGAAAGAGAACACCACAAGGCGAGAATTGAGCTTCCGACGGAGCTGGAACTTCCTTATCGGAATGCAGAATCAGATGTACTTCGAACAGCACTGCGCCTTCGGCAGGCACTGGAGATGGAAACGCCCTATCTTTTTGATGAGGAAATCATCGCGTTTACACGCACGGTTCCCGGCTTGCCCCGCATCTTTTCTGACGAGGAATGGGCGGAGATATCCGGGAAGCATTTCATCCATGAACTGGGAAATGTCAGCAATCTGTCGCCGGATTATGGGAAGGTCATGAATCAGGGACTCCTGGCAGTTCGTGAGCGCCTTGGGGACAGCGATGAGCATGAGGCCATGCGTATCAGCATTGATGCGATCCTTGATCTCACGAAACGGTATGCAGATGTAGCACGCAACATGGGACGCACTGATCTTGCAGAACGGCTTGAACGTGTCCCCGCCTATCCGCCCAGGACTTTCCTGGAAGCGCTGCAAAGCCTT
>JAFUZM010000003.1 GCA_017476605.1 Clostridia bacterium | reverse complement strand
ATATGCCTCTTGTGAGTAGGCATATACGGCTCCTGTTTTTTTATTCTTAACATATGCGATAAAAGCCATGGTCGGCACCTCCTTAGACTAAAATGGTACCCGTTTGGAGGACAGCACTTTGACAGTGCTCGACGCCAGTCGGGCACCATTTTTTATGTGCTGGAAAGGGAAAATGAAGAGATATACAGAAAAGGAAATCCAAAGCCTGAAGTTCAATCCGAACGTGAAATACATCGACGAGAAATGCCTGAGATTTACTTATGAATTTCGCCTAAAACTTTATTATGCATGGGAAAAATCGCCCTGTTCTTCTACGATTCGACAGATGATGATTGAAGGAGGAATAGATGAGAGTATCATCTGCACACGCTTGGTAGCTGATTTAGGCAAGAATTTCAGAGAGTACGGATGTCCCCAAAATGGAAAGAATAACATAGCAGATAATTTAAATGTTCCAAAAGAGCAAGCAATCCAGGAATTACTCAAGACAGGAAAGTTTGAAAAAGCCGGCAAGGGAATCAGAATCACAAAGGAATTTGAGGATGAAATCAGAGAGCAATATCCAGCGAAAACATTGGAGCAGATATTCAAAGATTCTGAAATTAGTCTTGGACTTGTTGGTTATCAAAGACTATATCAAATCAAAAGACTTATTGAATCATCATCTGGTCAATGTGATACATTCCAAAAAGGACAACATACATTTACTCCCGAAGAACTTCGGGAAATGGAAGCTCATCCTTATGTTTGCAAAGCAACCTCACATCAATTGGAATTCTGGGATGCATTGTATTTTGAGGCCCAAAGTATATGTTCGAATCTGTCAGATATGGATATTGTTTTCGATATTTTTGAAATTCCAAAAGAATGGATAACTGCATCCAAACGGAATGCGATGCTGTATCAAATCAGACATGCATCAGAACGAAAAGACAGACAACGTCAAGTGAACCTGAGCCAATTATCGGAAGAAGGCAAGCAGCAATATCTGAGGATTCAGCGTAATAGGATTCAAAAACTTGAAGAAAAGATAAATGGTTTTTGGAGCGATCTCAAGATAAATATCCCTCAAATGACACCTATCCAAAGAAAGCGTGTCTGCGAATGGATCCGAGATGACTTTCCCAAGGCAAAACGTGGCCCAAACTCATTGCGTGGAATCCTAAACCGTATTGGAATATCAAAGAGCTATTATTACAGCGTAATAGGCAATGATGAATATGAGAAAAAGATAAATGACAAGGAAAAGAAGCTTGAAAGCGAGATGCAGGCAATTCGAACAGTAGTCGAATATGGTGGCTATCCCAAAGGCTCCCGGCAAGTGTATATGCAGATGAAAACGTTGACTGGGAAGCATATGGGACGTAGAAAAATCATGAACCTTATGCAGAGGATGCATCTGCAGTGTAATGTCAGAAAAGCCAATCCAGGACGGCGTGCGATGAAAAAGCATCTCAAAGATCATGTCAAGCCCAATCTGCTGAAACGAGAATTTAAACTTCACAGGCCTGGAGAGGTCTATCTGACAGATGTGACCTACCTCAAATATGATAATGGAAGGAAGCTGGCATATGGATCCGCATGCATTGATTCAGTAACAGGACGTCTCTACGAGTTCAATCTAAGCGAATACAATAATCTCGAGTTTGTTTTGGAAACTCTTCAGAATATACCACATCCGGATACTGCATACGAACGTATACAGCCACTTCTTCATTCGGATCAGGGCGTTCTATATCTTACAGATGAGTTTCAGGAACTTGTCAAAGAGCTTGGATTTAAGCAGTCAATGTCAAAACGCGGGAATTGCTGGGATAATGCGCCTCAAGAATCCTTCTTTGGACATTTCAAAGATGAAGTGGACTACAAAAAGATGAAGAGCATTGAAGACCTCCGAAAGGCAGTAAATGATTACAAGACATATTACAACGAGGTTCGTGGAAAATGGGATTGTAATAAGATGACTCCTCTAAAGTATGAAGCCTACATTAACAACATGTCTCAGGAAGAATTTGCTGCATGGCAGGAAAAGGAAGAAAAACGATATGAAGAAAAGAAAAAAGAATCGCGTGAAAAGGCTATTGAACGCGCTAAATCGTTAGGCGTATAATGCATTTCACACGATTCGAAAAGGATTGCTGTGTCTACTGACATATGTCAGAACTCAGCCGTGTATGGATTTGTAAAGCTTCTCAACGTAAGAGATGGAGCACTGGTACTTCACAGCGATGTCTTTTTTGGACATCCCATCTTCCAGAAGTTTATACATCTTCTGTCGCTGTTCTTCAGTGAATTTTGGCTTGCGCCCGGCGTTCCTGCTATTGGATTCATGCTTTATTTGCTTCAGATCTGGTATCGCATTCTCGATATCCACATGATGTTTTTTCGAATACTCCAGAAGGATTTCAGACAGAACGATTTGAATTTCACGTTCGGCATTGTCATATAGTTCAGTATAAAGGGTTAGCAGCGAGTATAAATCTGCAAAACAGACATCTGACAAACAAGGATAACCATCTCTGTTCACGGAATATCACCTCGTATAGATAAATTAAATTTTACGCACTTTGACAAATGTGCAGCATCTTCGTAAACGAATGCAAAGGAGAAAAACAATGTTGGCTAAGGATTTAATTACTGGTAAGGAAGTTGAAATCACCGAGGAAAATGCAGGCTATGTAATGACAGAAATTGCGCCCGTATTAGTCCCATATCTGGATAACGAATTTGTTAAGGCAATCCATGGGGATAAAATCTTTTACAATGATGACTTTTATGCTGCCATGGTTAAGCTGATTCGCGACGAAGGAAAATCTTATGTTGAAGCGTATCAGGCACTTGGTTTTGACGTAAATGTTCTTGGAACAAATCGTGCAAACCAAGCTGGGAAAAATGCAATGAAGCAGGCAGAGAAAGATACATCTTTTACAGCGCGTGTAGCCTCGTATGACGGCAGTGTACCCCTGGATAAGATGCCAAAACTAGACGAGAAAGAACAAATGGCTTACTTAACCTCGCGAGTGCTTTATCTCGAATCCATGCTTGAGATTCAAAAAAAAATTCCATCAATATTGGCGGAGAGCGCTACTACATCGAAGGCGAAGACTCAAAGGTAAGCCCATTTGAAGCACTGCAAAACTTTATGGATGGTTGGTATTACCAAACCCACAAAGATTACCTGACAGTAGTAAAAGTATGCAAAATGTTTGGCGTTTCAGACAGTGGATATTATGATTGGGTAAGGAGGATATCTGACAAGGAGACCATTGAGAAGAAAAAGCTTGAAGAAGAAGAGCTTATGAGGAAAATACGGGAAATTGTCCGAAAGTGTGGTTATGTCCCGGGAAAACGGACTCTCAAAGATCGCTTGTTTCGGGAGTTCAATATTTGCATTAGTATAAAGCTTTGCAAGAAAATGATGAAGAAAATGAACCTGGTCGCCAATAAACCATTAAAGGATGCATATAAGCACCAGGCAACACATGACCATGAAAAGGCAGCGCCCGCTGACAATCTTCTGCACAGGAATTTCTATATTGGTCCAAGAAAAGTTGTTCTGACAGATATCACTTATCTTTATTATGGTGAGAATCGTGAACCCTTTTATTTCTGTGCCTTTCACGATCCATTTACAAAAGAGAATCTTGGAAGAAGTTGCAGCCAGAAGATGACCGTGGAAGATCTTGTCAGACCGGCATATGATATGATGATGAAAACGCATGGAAACGAGTTAAAAGGAACAAACGCCTTTATCCACTCGGACCAGGGATCTCAATATACGTCCACCACATTTCAACAAATGCTGAGCGATGACGGCTTTATACAGTCCATGTCCGGAAGAGCTAACTCATTGGACAATTCCCCTATGGAATCTTTCTTTGGTCAAATGAAGAAGAACATTCTGAAAGTTGTCTCACGCGCAAAGGATTATGAGACAGCAGCAGAGCTTGTCGATGGATATATTGAACAATACAATACAAAGGATTACCAGTACGAGCTGGGCGGACTTACTCCTGTCGAATACTATGATTATGTAACAACCGGTGTATATCCCTGTCCGTCTTATTTTGGTGTTGATGCCAGTAAGCTTGAATCTCTGAAAAACATGAGAAAGCGTAATGAAGATCGTGCAAGAAACGTTGCTGAGAATGGAAGAAAAAAGCAAAAAGAAGCAAAGACACAAGGGAAAGTGTACAACGGTAAAGATCCACTGAAAATTATTAACCGGGATATCGCTCTCATTGAAAAGAAGCAAAAACAGCAGGAAGAGGAACATAACAAGGCGAAAGCTCAGATGGACTTTCTTGAAAATTTGCTAAAGCGCGCTGAAGGGGCTCGAGAATTTGTAAAGAAAGCCAGTAATGAACTCAAAGAAGCGCTGTACGGGCGTGAAGAATGGCATCGCCATCCTGAATTAAATTACATCTTTGACATGAAGGGAATGTTCTGATGTTTCTTGCCTTAACTCTTATGAGTGTTTGCGTGCACAATGAGATCTTCATTCCAGTCTTTATGTTCTGGAAGAATATGCTCAATGTTTGGATTGCTATTCCGACACATTTCTCCTGCGGCGTCATTATCTACAGCAAGAACGGTGTGCACAGATGCACAAATTCTGTCTATGGCCTGCTGGTTCCTGACACCACCGATACTTACATATGCCACAGCTTTGGATTGATCTTCGTCTTTCCTCAGGATCATGAGGCTAATTGCATCTATGGCGCCCTCACAAATATAAGCAGTTTGAATCCTTTCCTTGGAATTTCTTACACTCCAAAAGCACGATGGATCTGCACGCCGAATGCCATGGAATTTGGTGCCGGATAATGTTCCTCGAAGTTCACAGAAATTCTTATCCCGACTCAGAAAAACAGCGTTACCAGTTTCTGCTTCCTGATACAGAAGCTTCTCTCTAAAGAGCATATTAATGACTTCTGAGGGAATTTTACGCTGCTGATTAAGGTAAGCATACACACGCTTAAACGGAGAAACTGCCGATACAGGCAAAGAAAAATTAATTTTTACGTCTGCCGGGTAAGAAGGCTGAGATAATGGGATGATGTGGCCTTTGTCGGCCAAAGCATTGACGGCGTCAATGAATGAGTATTTCAGATATCGGACGAGAAAATCTATGGCATTACCGGTTTCATTTGTTGAGAATCGAGTATAGCCGCAAAAGCCAAATCTCGTATAGATACTGTCGTTGTTCCTGTAATAGACACAATGTCCAGTGATCTTTACTTCGTTTGGATGATAGGTTACTAAGTAGTCTGCAAGATCCGCACGTCTTGCCATTTGGATACGAGTGGAAAAATCATTCATAGTTCGACCTCATCTCTTTCTATAGCCAGTCACAATCTGCTTTCTGCATTGCGTGAGAACTCCACTTTTCTTGATGGAGTCTGTCATCCAATGCCCGGATATCTTCCTGAAGCTGGTCAGGTACATAGTAGAGATACTTTGCGAGAATGGATATAGTGTTCTTATCATCCATTACCGCATACAGTGCTCCAGACAGTCGCTCGCTACCGCGATAAAGTTCATACATGGGGTTACTCCTTCTTTCGGTGTAAAGTATGAGCGTATTGCAGGCTTGCTTCTTTGCCGCTCATCTGTATAAAACTTTATCAGGACTCTGTAGAAATCCGACAATTTAATTTTTCCGCTCCGTAATTACGGAGTCCAACTTTGACATCTTGACCAGCTTCTGTACCAGTTATACGGCAATGGAATAAGATGAGTGATCTGGCATACTGTGTATCTATGCTGGCTCCACACTCATACATGTATCCCATTGGCGGCAGTGAAAAGAAATGGGAACTGTCTAGTACATTGCCTATCTGTACATCCCTTCACTCTCAGGACTACTATGCGGAAATGGATAAAAAATCATCCTACACTCTCGTTTTCTCGGCAATAAAAAAGCAAGGGATCCGAGATTTACTCGGATCCCTTGCTTTTCAAGCTGGGACTGTCTAAAATTTGTCCTTGACTTTGGAACCACATTATTCCAACCAGGAAGAATACTGCAAAGATTATGCCCGCCTTCATTTGCAGCTGCCTGCCGATTATGAATTTCAGGTATATGAGGATGAAGGCAAAAGCGGCTTCTATGCGGATGGTCCTGATTTCCAGCGGATGATTCATGATGTAGAGCAAAAGAGAATTCGGGCCATTGTCTGCTACAAACTGGATCGTATCAGCAGGCGCATGGCAGACCTGACCAATCTGATCGAATACCTGAATAAGTACGATGTGGCGCTTCTTATCAGCTCCAACAATCTGAACACCAAAGACAGCAATTCTAAGCTGATGATCCAGATGCTGGGCATGATCGCCGAATTTGAGCGGGACGTGATTACGGAGCGTATTCAGGACAACTTGATCGAATTAGCAAAGGATGGACGCTGGATGGGTGGTATCCCACCAACGGGATTTACCGTGGAACGCACCAAATATGGCAGTGGGAAAAAGAAAAATGCCTTTGCCTATTTGGTGGCAATCCCAGAAGAGAAAGCATTGATCCAGCATATATATGCACTGTTTTTGTCAAATCGTAGCCTCAATGCAACGGCAAACAAGCTGAATGAAGAAGGCTACCGTACAAAGATGGGTGCAGAATTCACCGTGCTTGCGGTTCGGGATATTATCAAAAATCCGGTGTATTGCGTTGCAGATCAGGACGCATATCGCTATTTCATTGAAAACAATGGCAGCGTGTATGGTGACGAATCGGAATTTGACGGCGTTCATGGGGTGGCTGTTTATAACAGAACCAAGCAAACCAAGGAAGCCTCTGATGATTCGACCTTCCTCCGGCCAGAGTTTACCCGTGTCATTCGGGCAAAGGACATTACAGAATGGATCATTGCTGTTGGGAAACACGAAGGCTTCATCGAGGGAAAGGATTGGGTAGCGGCTCAGGAACTGAAGTCTGCAATAGCAGACCGGTATAATCGCCCACATCGGGCTACCAATGCGTTGCTGGCAGGCTTGATGTATTGCCCTAAATGTCATCGAAAACTGAACGTCATTTCCGAGAGCAATCGTTACACTCATGGCAAGCCCCGTTTCAAGTATTCCTGCCCCAATGCAGTTCGCAATGGCCCCTGTGATTATCAGGCAGTACGCGGTGTGGAAATGGATGAGTACATCCAGGATAGGCTGTCGGATCTGACAAGTGAAGAAAAAGAATTCTATCTTGGAAAGATACAGAGCCAAATCGAACAGCTTCTGAAAACCGATAAAACGCAGATGGAGATCAATGGAATCAAGAAAGAGATTGAGAAGCTGGAGCGTGCCATCAAATCTCACATGAAAACCTTGCGGTCGGCAACATCGGCTGCTCGGCCCTATATCGAAGCAGATATCAATGATATAGCCGCAGAAATTGCTGATAAACGAAAATTGCTTTCGAGAATGGAAGAAACTGCGTCAGATACCGAACACCATATTCAAAACTTAGAACAGATCAAGAAAACAATCATTTCGCTGAATGAACTAATGGAAAAAGCAGAGCCTTCGGAAGTAATTTCTCTTATCAATAGCGTGGTCGAGCGAATTTATATCGTCCGAAACGGCAAAGAACAAGTTTGCCATTTGTTTATCAAAGGCTGCCCAGAAGAAAGCTATGACGATTTTTTCGCCCATAGCGACACCCCGGAAAGCCAGGGAGACGAAAGTATCATTCTGTGTGATTCTGGTGAGTGTCGCAAACTGCATCCATACGTTTGCCGGAATTCAGCTGCGCGCAGAGTGCAATCGGCAGATGAATCTGCTGCGCGACAAATACGGCCGGGATTATGAGCAGCCGACTGCCGTTCCCATGCTGACACCAGCCTATAATCTTCCCTCAAAGAACGTAATCCACATCGTAGGACCCATCGTTGAGCGCCAGTTGACCCCGGATCTTGAAGAAGAACTTGCAGACTGCTATTGGAATACGCTCACAATGTGCAAGGAGAACGGCCTCAAAAGTGTCGCATTCTGCTGCATTTCTACCGGCGTGTTTCATTTTCCGAACAGACAGGCTGCAGAAATTGCGGTAGAGACAACAGAAAGATGGATGACAACTTATCCCGGCTCAGTGGAAAGAGTGATCTTCAACGTCTTTAAAGATGAGGACAAAGAATACTACGAACATCTCATTTCGTAAGCGGGCCAAATTCTATCAGAAAGAGTGCAGAAGAATAAAAAGCCGTGTTCTTCTTCCGTAAAGCACTCAGAAACGGCAAGAATCCGGCACGTCCATCGCGAAGTGATGATCCATGCCGAATCTGATACTCGTCAGAATTACACAGTAAACCAACACAAATGAATGAAACTGCAGAGGAGATGCTTGCAATGCAAAGACAACTGTATATCCGTCCCTATGATACACCTGACGGAATTCAAAAACTGAATAAGGCCCTTCAGGAGACAGATGCCGTAATCATCGGTGCTGGTGCGGGGCTCTCTACATCCGCCGGGTTTAATTACACCGGAGAACGCTTTAAAAAGTACTTCTCCGACTTTGCGGAGAAGTACCATTTTAACGACATGTATTCCGGCGGCTTCTATGTGCTGGAAAGTCCTCCGGAGGAGATGTGGGCATATTGGAGCAGGCACATCTGGATCAATCGCTATGCTCCAATCCCCAATGACACCTATGATCGCCTGTATGATCTGGTAAAAAGCAAAGACTATTTCGTCATCACCACAAACGTGGACCACTGCTTCCAGCGGTCCGGCTTTGACAAGAAGCGTCTCTTCTATACCCAAGGCGATTACGGACTGCTTCAAAGTGCAAATCCACATGGAGCATCTGCACACAAAACCTATGAGAATGAGGAGATCATGCGGAAGATGCTCCTGGCACAGGGCTTTGAGATTGGTCAGGACAACACCCTGATCATCCCGGATGGGAAAGCGATCACCATGCGGATTCCCACGGAGCTGATCCCATACTGTCCGGACGACGGGGAGCCCATGACGACCAATCTCCGGGCAGATGACAAGTTTGTTGAAGATGAGGGCTGGCATCTGGCAGCCCAGCGGTATTCCGATTTCCTAAGCAAGCATCAGGACAGGAAGATCCTCTTCCTCGAGACTGCCGTCGGCTTTAACACACCAGGTATCATAAAGTACAGCTTCTGGCAGATGACTAGCGAATGGCGTAATGCCACCTATGCATGCCTCAACTATGGTCAGGCATATGCTCCGGATGAAATCAGGGAAAAGTCAATCTGTATCAATGGTGATATTCGGGATATCCTGAAACAGCTGTAACACCACAACCGAAAAACTGGTCACGGCGAAACATTTCATTCATCACAATAATTTAGGAAAATAGAAATGCGAGAGTGCAAAAAGGCTAAAAAAATAAAGCTCTCCGAATTAGAGCTTAATTACTTTCCGCATTTTTATTTTCCTATTTGGACGAAATCGCTTCCGTGCAGAGTTGCTATACAGCCCT
>JAFUZM010000269.1 GCA_017476605.1 Clostridia bacterium | reverse complement strand
GACGCTGGAACCTATTATGTTTGGTATATGGTTGCCGGGGATGCAAATCATGTAAACTCAACGCCGGAATGTATCATCGTGATCATCAATGAGTCAACGGGAACATATACGACGGTTTCAGTAACGGGAGCATTCCATGTGATTGGAGATGGTACAGATGCGGTTATCATTGTCAAGCGTAGCGAAAATGATGCGTTGACGTATAAGAACTTTGAAAGCGTATCTGTAGGTGGAAAAGCTGTAGCAGAAAGCAATTACGCGAAAAAGGAAGGCAGCTTGATTCTGACGCTGAAAGCCGCGTATCTGGATACGCTTGCAGAGGGAGATCATAAGGTGGACATCATCTTCTCAGATGGCAGCGCAGAGACAACATTGAGAATTGCCGCTATGCCGGACGATATCCCAAAGACAGGAGACAATTTCTCTCTGGCTGCCTGTCTCCTGATGCTGGTTCTGGGAATACTTGGTATCTGTGGAGTGAAAATGAGTAGTATGAAGGAGTAAGGCTCTGTCTGGCTCTCGGGATAACAGGGGGTATCAATTGGAAAAGGACCGCCTCGCGAGATCCACCGCGGGACAGTCCTTTCTTTTCTCAAATCTGGTTTGTGCAAGGAGTTATAGGGAAAGAGAATAGCTGACCATACAAATTGTGTATAAACGAAATTTCTTAAATCCTATTGACGCACTATGAATTATGGTGATATCATAGCGCCGTTGTAGGAATTACCGATCGATTTCCGCAGGAGTTTGTTCCGTGCTTGCGACAGTGGACGATCCTTTCGAAAACCTCGGGTGCTCTGACAACTCAATTGAAAGGAGACTTGACCATGAAAAAATTAATTGCGATTCTTGCGGCAGTACTGCTGGTTGTGGCTGTCAGTGCGTTTGCAGAGGACGATGCGCTTGCAAAGATTCAGCAGCGCGGAACACTTATTATTGCGACAGAAGGCAACTGGTCCCCATGGACATATCATGATGAAAATGACGTACTGACGGGACTGGATGTTGAAATTGGTACCCTGATCGCTCATGGAATCGGCGTTGAACCGGAATTCCAGGAGACGGACTGGGATGCCATTCTGGCCGGTGTTGATTCTGGACGCTTTGATATTGCCTGCAATGGTGTCGGATATACCGAAGCCCGTGCGGAGAAGTACAGCTTCTCAACACCATATGTGTATACTCACAAGGTGCTGGTCGTACGGGATGACAATGAGAACATTAAGACGGTAGCGGATCTCAGTGGAAAGACCACGGCAAACTCTCCTTCCAGCACATATGCACAGCTGGCAGAGGACGCCGGGGCGACCGTGACCTATGTCTCCACACTGGTTGAGACCATTACCCTTCTTGAACAGGGACGCGTGGATGCAACGATTAATGCCCAGGGATCCATTGAGGATTATCTGAAGGAGCATCCGGAGGCAAAGATCAAGATCGTTGAGGTTCTCGAGGGTGATCCGGTTGCATATCCTGTCCGCAAAGGCGAGGACACGGAAACTCTGGTTGCGGCAATTAATGAAATCCTTGAGACGGCACGCCAGGATGGAACGCTGGCCGCGATTTCCGAGAAATTCTTTGACAAGGATCTCACGAAGCCTGAATGAGCATTCAGTACAATTGAAGATGAAATCACAGGGGCAGTTTCTGCCTCTGTGATTTTGTGGGTTTAAAGAATATGAAAAATGCCGATTATTTTACCGGTGAAACGGATTACAGAGACCTTCCCTATGCGGCGGCAGAGGACCATCTGTCCAGCGCGCTGCGGTTTAAAACAGTCAGCTATGTGGATACCACGAAAATTGTGTATTCAGAATTTCTGGCCTTCCATGACTACCTGAGGAAGACATATCCTGCTGTCTTTGAGGCGGCAGAGGTAGAAAAAATCGGGTACAGCCTTCTGGTCCGTATTCCCGGAGCGGACAATACCCTGAAACCTGCGTTGTTTATGGCCCATCAGGATGTCGTTCCTGTTGTACCGGGGACAGAAAAGAACTGGAAGCATGCGCCTTTCTCCGGAGATCAGGCGGAAGGGTATATCTGGGGCCGAGGAGCCATGGACATCAAGGAGATGCTGATTGCCATCCTTGAGAGTGCAGAGTATCTCCTGTCGCATGGGAAAAGCTTCCGGCGTTCGGTCTATCTTTTCTTCGGGGAGGATGAGGAAACGCGTTCGACAGGGGTCATGGCTGCAGCCAACCGACTGCTTGAGCGGGGCGTTCGCCTTGAATTTGTCCTGGATGAGGGATCCGGGGATGTGATGGACGCCGTGGATTACGGCGCACCGGGGGTTCCGGTGTGCACCATTGGCCTGTATGAAAAAGGGTATGTGGATATGCAGCTGGCGGTCAAATCCCAGGGCGGACACAGTTCAAATCCCTTTCACGGCACGTCGCTTGGGATATTGTCCAGGGGAATTGCTGCTGTCCTTGATCATATGCCGGAGGCACATGTCAGTGACTCGGTGCGGGAGACTCTCAAAACCCTGCGGCCAGTCATGACGGACAAACGGATGCTGGCCATCCTGGATGAAGGGGATGATGCCGCGCTTCTTGAGTGGTTCTTATCCCGCGAAAACCTTTACCACCTGGTTCAGACGACTGCAGCGCCGACCATGATCACGGGAGGAAGTGCAGCCGGGAACGTGATGCCCCAGGACATGACCGCGGTGATTAACTTCAGGTTGACGCCCTTTGATACACCTGAGTCTCTTCTTGCACACTGCAAAAGCCTCGTGGATCCAAGAATCACGCTTTGCAATGTCCAGGCGATTGCCGCTTCCCGCCCATCGGATTCCTCTGCCTATGGATACCGGAGTCTTGTTTCCGTTCTTTCGCATTATTATGAAAAGCTGCACTTTATTCCGGTCCAGAACAGAGGCGCAACGGATGCCCGGCATTTTGAGAAGGTTTCAGACTGTGTGCTGCGCTTTGGCCCATTCCTTGAGGAGGAGGACATCTCGG
>JAFUZM010000268.1 GCA_017476605.1 Clostridia bacterium | reverse complement strand
GTAGTTGGCATTGTAGGAAAATCCAAAAGTTTAGATTTTCCCACAATGCTTATCTTTTGGTCTTTGGTTCGGAATAGTGTAGTGCTGGCGGTCTATCTCTTGTTTTCGGTTGCTTGCTTCCTTACCGTACATGAGCATTAACTGCAGGAATGTCGTTTTAATGCGCATTAAGCGCGCTGGCAATGTGGCCATCCGCCTGCCGCAGCATGTCCATCGCGGTCTCATAAGAGACACCGAGGAGCACCATGAGGATGGCAGGCTTGCAGGCAAATCCTGAGGCATCCAGTGCCTTTCGGGCCTCTTCATCCGTACAGCCCGTGGCACTTGAAACAATGGAGATGGCTCTGTGAACAAGCTTGTTGTTGGTCGCCTTGACGTCGACCATGAGGTTACCGTAGACCTTGCCCATCTTGATCATCACGCTGGTGGAGATCATGTTGAGAATCAGTTTCTGACAGGTGCCGCTTTTCATACGGGAGGATCCGGTAATGACCTCGGGACCCGGTATGGCGGCCATGGTGATATCCGCATGCCTGGACATTTCGCTGTCCCGGCAGCAGGTCAGAGCCATAACCGGCGCTCCCAGGGACCGGGCATAGTCCATGGCCCCGATGACATAGGGCGTGCGTCCGCTGGCGGCAATGCCCACAAGAACATCCCGGTCCGAAAAGCCGCATGCCGCAAGTTCCTCACGACCAAGCTCCGGGCTGTCCTCGGCCCCCTCAATGGCTTTTAAAAACGCGGAGGGGCCACCGGCGATCAGGGCGACCACCATCCCGGGATCGACGCCATAGGTCGGAGGACATTCGGCAGCATCCAGAACGCCCAGCCGTCCTGAGGTTCCGGCACCGACATAAAAGAGGCGGCCGCCGCTGTGAACCTTTTCATAAATGATATCGACACAGGCAGCGATCTCCGGCAGAATGTCTGCGACCGCCTCCGCGCAGTGATGATCTTCTTTGTTGATGACAGAGAGCATGTCAAGCGTTGACAGCAGATCAATACCCGCACTTTTTGGATTCCGCTGTTCGGTATCAAGGCGTTTCAGGTCCATTTAGATCGCCTCCTTCTCGTATGCTTTGTTTAGAGATTATAACATGTCAGAAGGGGAAAAGACAATTGTTTGCATCAAACGGGATGGTCGCTCTATTGCATTATGAAAACTTTTGAAACATAAAATGGCAGAATGTGTGTTACCCTGGCAACAGGCATGCTGCTTATGTTCTCCCATAGTGCATGCATACGGATCTCCGATTTATGCAGCGGAGCGGAAGAACCGGGAGGTTTTTGGAACCTTTTTTTGATAAATCCTCTAAATTTCGATTGACAAATTTGACAGTTTTAGAGTATTGCGATAAAATAGAAGCATCATCAGGATTTGAGGTAGAATGAGGGAGGGGTTTGATTGACGAAAGAAAAGGAGCTTATTGGAAAAACGGCGAAAAAAGGCAGAACCAAGTTTACAAAGGATGATCTGCAGCTGTTTTTGCTCTCCCTGCCAACGGTGATCTGGTATATCCTGTTTTGCTACCTGCCCATGTTCGGCCTGGTGATTGCATTTAAAAAATATAAGGTGGCGCCTGGAAAAGGATTTATCTGGAGCCTTTTTAAAAACAGCGACTGGGTGGGATTTGAAAATTTTAAATTCCTGTTTGCCAACAATAAGACAACGACGTTCAATATGTTCCGCAATACAGTGGGATATAACCTGATCTTCATCATTCTGGATGTGGTCCTGCCGGTGACACTGGCCATCATGATCTCAAATCTCAGGTCGCAGCGACTGGCAAAGGTCACGCAGACGGCGATGTTCCTCCCGCACTTTATGAGCTGGGTTGTTGCCGGATATTTTGTCTTTTCCTTCCTGTCAACGGACAACGGCCTCGTGAACCGGATTCTGCTCAATCTTGGAAGGGCACCGGTCAAATGGTATCAGAAGGATGCGTTGCCATTCTGGCCCTATTTCCTTATCTTCCTTCACATATGGAAGACGATGGGGTACAGCATGGTGGTCTATCTGGCTTCACTGAATGGCATAGACGGGACCTATTATGAGGCAGCGGTCATTGACGGTGCAACAAAATGGCAGCAGACCAAATACATTACGATTCCGCTCATGAAAAACATCATGATCATCATGTTTATCATGGCTGTGGGAAAGATCTTCAACTCAGACTTTGGCCTGTTCTACCGGACAACCAGAAACTCGAATTCACTGACGAGCGTATTCCTGACGCTGGATGTTTACGTATATAACGCATTGTTCAACAACCCGCGTCCTGTCTTTGGATACATTTCAGCTGCAGGCTTCCTCCAGTCTGTCCTCGGATGCATTACCATGGTGATTGCCAATACAATCGTGCGTCATGTGGACAGTGAGAGTGCACTTTTCTGAGAGGAGGGATACAATGGCAAGAAAGAAAAAAGAAGACATGTCCCTCGTATCCGACGGCATGATGCGTTTCAATGCACTGAGGCCCGGGACCAATATCGCTTTCAGCATCGTTTTTATCCTCCTTGCGCTTCTCTGCGTGATTCCTGTTATCTTTGTTATCATCATTTCGTTTTCATCCGAATCCTCCATCAGCCAGGTGGGATACAGTTTCCGCCCGGTTTCCTGGTCCCTGACCGCCTATGACTATGTCTGGAATCAACGGGACAGCACCGGTATGCCTACCGTTGTGCGGGCACTGTTTACCTCTGTCGGAGTGACCGTAGTGGGAACCGTGATTGGTCTTTGTCTGATTGCGACGATGGGGTATGTGCTCTCAAGGAGGTCCTTTAAGCTCCGTACGCTGTACACGTATATGATCTTCATTCCCATGATCTTCAACGGCGGACTTCTTTCCACCTACGTGGTCAATACGCAGATTCTGAACCTTCGCAATACCTATTGGGCGCTCATTTTCCCACTCGCCTGCTCTTCGTTTTATGTGATCATCATGCGGACGTTTTTCCAGACGACGATCCCGGATGAGATCATTGAGTCGGGGAAAATCGATGGAGCCTCGCAGCTGCGCATCTTCCTGCAGCTGGTGCTGCCGATTTCCCTGCCGGCACTGGCGACCATTGCGCTGTTTTTAACCTTTGCCTATTGGAATGACTGGTATCAGGCAAGCCTGTATATTGAAACCAATCATCGTGAACTATACCCGCTTCAGTATCTTCTGGTCAGCATAGAAAAGAACATCCAGTATCTCTCGAACAACGAATCGAACATGTCTGCAGATTCCGGGGTTCAGATGCCCAGTGAGACCATGCGGATGGCCATTGTGGTGATTGCCGTGGTGCCCATCATGTTCTCCTATCCGTTTTTCCAGAAGTACTTCATTTCCGGACTGACCATCGGTGCCGTAAAAGGCTGATCCTGTATTTATGGCGGCATGTTGTCCGCTTTAAATAAAAAATATTT
>JAFUZM010000267.1 GCA_017476605.1 Clostridia bacterium | reverse complement strand
GCCGGCGAGAATGGCGAGCCCATCCAGTCTACCGGAACGCGCTTTGCATACATCGGCGTTGTTGTCATCGACAATGAGACCAAGGCGATTGAGGACAACTTCCTCGTTTCTACTGAGGGGCTGAAGAAAAACGAGGATGTCGCAGCAGCAGCCAAGGAGATCATGGACGAGGTAGATGGCGTATATGGCACCGTCTTTGCCAAGACCGAGGTTCTCCTGAATGGCGAGCGTGACCCGGGCAACCGTACAGAGGAAACCAATCTGGGCGATCTGATCACGGACGCTATGGTCTGGAGCGTTGTCAAAGAGGGCGGAATTGCGCAGGAAGAGCTGGCACATGTTGTCGGCGTCACCAATGGCGGTGGCATCCGCGCAACCATTGAGGCGGGCGACATTACAAAGAACGACATTAATACCGTGCTGCCTTTTGGCAACACCGTCGCTGTTGTCTTTGTCACCGGCAATCAGCTTCTTGAAGCGCTTGAGGCATCCACCTACTGCACACCGGAGGCCATTGGTGGTTATCCGCAGACCAGTGGTATTGAGTGGACCATTGATACCACCATTCCTTATGACCAGGGCGCAGTCTATACGCTGGATGGCAAGGAGTCAAGCTACTATGCACCGGCATCCATTAAGCGTGTCACCATTACGGCAATCAATGGACAGCCCTTTGATCCTGAGGCAGTTTATGCCGTCATCACCAACAATTTCTGCGCAGCCGGCGGCGATACTTACAATGTATTTGCAAAAGCGGTTGATGCGGACAGCGGATTTGACACTGGCATCCCGATGGATGAGGCCGTGATCGACTATGTTGATCAGGTACTGGATGGCGTGATTACCGCCGAAACCTATGGCGCACCTCGTGGATATGAAACTCAGATTCGTTAAGCAACATCGGAATCGACAGACAGACGGCACTTTGCCGTCTGTCCTTTTTTATGTCCCGGGATTTTGTGTAGCTTTGTGTTTGTCGGGGCAGATGGGCGGACTTGACAACGTGGATACAATAGAGGGAGCGATTTTGGTTTACGCACGCATGGGAGGGACATATGGCAAGCATTGCGGAAAAGTTTGGGAAACACATCTACCGGCATATGAACAGACCGGAATATGTACGGCGGATGTTGCTCCTTGCCTATCGGTTCTATGGCCTGCAGATGCATGTTCTGCCAAACAAACTGCTGAGTCCTGCAAAGCAGTATCTTGGGACAGCCTGCATGGACTGCATGATCCGCCCACTGGCCCATCCGGAGCGGCAGATACTGACCAGTCTGTTTACGCCCTGCGAGTTCATCTCTGCAATGGGGCTAAGCCCCATGTGTGCCGAGCAGTATTCCACCTATGTGAACGGCGCCTGCGCAGAACAGGGATTTGTTGAGGCGGCGGAAGCAGCGGGCATTGCAGAGACATTCTGTTCGTATCACAAGATTGTGACAGGCGCGGTGCTTTCGGGAATCATGCCGGCACCGAGGGCGATTGTCAATACCTCGCTTGCCTGTGATGCCAATAATCTGACCTTTCGAAAGGCTGCGGAGCATTTTGATGTTCCGCAGATCTATATTGATGTTCCCTACCGCACGGATCATGACAGCGTGATGTATGTGGCTGAGCAGCTGAGGCAGGCTGCTGTGCAGCTTGAGGACATCACAGGCAGAAAGCTTGATGAGGAAAAGCTGAGAGAGGCGGTTGAGCGTTCACGCAGGACTGTAGAAATCTCAAAGGCGATCCTCCCGCTGCGCCGGGACCATTATGTATCCACCGAGCTTACCTCGGAGCTGTATGAGAGCCTCATGATGCACAACGCCCTGGGCTCCCCGGAGGCTCTTCGGTATATGACCATGCTGAGAGAGGAGTTTGAGGCGAGCACGATCCGTCCCGGACGGAAGATTCTGTGGATGCACTCGAATCCGTTTTACCAGAACGCGGCCAAAGAAATCTTCAATTACAGGACGGATCCATGGATTGCACTTACGGAAATGTACTGTGATTCCATGATCGACATGACGTCAGACGATCCCTACGAAGCGATGGCGGAGCGGACGGTTTTCAATTCCTATAATGGTCCTGTCACAAGGCGTGCTCAGTCGGCGGTGAAGCTGGCGGATATGGTGCAGCCGGACGGGATCATCCTGTTCTGTCACTGGGGCTGCAAGGAAACGTGCGGAGCCAGTCCCATCATCCAGGATGCCCTTGAAGCGGCAGGATATCCGGTGCTTGTACTGAACGGGGATGGTGTGGACCGCAAAAATGCCTCAGATGGGCAGACCAGGACCCGCCTTGAGGCGTTCCTTGAAATGCTCGGGCATTCGCAGAGGACATGAGCCGGCGAACTGGAAAGAGGACAGAGATGGTTTATACTACATGCAAATACGTGCCGGAGGAGTTACTGCGGGGATTTGGTGAGGAACTGGCGCGGTTGGATCCGAACCCGGAGGCATTTACCTGTGCCGATTCCTGCGGTCATCCCAATTTATGCGGATTCGCCAAGGCGGTCATTGAAGCGGTGCATGCGGGAAATATTCGCGAGCTGATCATCACGGACTGTTGTGATGCCATGCGCAGGACCTATGACGTATTGCTTCGGGAACACCTGGATTTTCTTTACTTCCTTCCCGTTCCGCACTGCTGCGGTGAGCGGGAAATCGAGATGTTTGCGGAGGAAATCAAGCGTCTGAAACGGGCGTACGAGTCATATTCGGGGAAGATCTTTTCTCCAGAGGAGATGGTCAAAGCCGTGCGTGAACATACCCTGGACGGTGAACTCGAGCAGGGTGAGTATATCAGTGTCATGGGCGCGCATGGTGGCAGCCTGCTGCTCAGCCGGTGTCGGGAACTGCTTCCGGATCTCCCGATACGGGATGAAACCTGCACGGGGAACCGGACGTTTCGCACATCCGAGGCTCCAAAGAACATAGGGGAAGATGTACTCCTTTCCTGGTATGCCAGAAAGCTACTCTGTGACTTCATGCCATGTTTGCGTATGGTGGACGCCCGAAAGAGAAAGGCAATGTGGACGGGGGAACACAATCCGCGAAAGGGGATCGTGTATCATACGATCAAGTTTTGCGACTATTACAGTTTTGAGTATGAGGAAATGAAAAACCGTGCCGTCATGCCGGTGCTGAAGATTGAGACGGATACGACGCCGCAGTCCGCAGGCCAGCTGGAAACAAGGATTGAGGCATTTGGCGAAACGCTGGGGGTAAAGGTGAACAAAGAAGGAAGCAGATCAGAAAAACGAATCATTGCCGGCATTGACTCGGGATCAACCAGTACGGATGTCGTCATCATGGATAAGAATCAGGCAATCCTGAGCAGCGTGATTCTGCCCACCGGGATGTCGGCCTCCCGCAGCGCGCAGGAAGCCCTTAAAAAAGCGCTGGAGGAGGCAAGCCTCACCGCACGAGATCTGGATGGTGTTGTGGCGACCGGATATGGCCGGGACATTCTTGAAATGGAAAAGCAGACAATTACCGAGATTACCTGTCATGCCAGGGGTGCGCGATTTCTTTTTCCAGATGTTCGGACCATCATTGATATCGGAGGTCAGGACTCCAAGGTGATCCGAATCG
>JAFUZM010000266.1 GCA_017476605.1 Clostridia bacterium | reverse complement strand
CATGCATCAGGAAGATGCTTATACAGAAACAGCGCCACATGATATTATCCAATTCAAGTACGCACAGACTTTAAGCATATCGTGACCTTAACACTGCTGAGAAGAACTTTCCTTCTCAGCCGTTTTTATGCCTTCTGATCACACGCCATCTCATCTCCATCGGTTCACACATTATGCGTCTTGAAGATTTCCCACTTTTGCGGATCATGAGACGGCAGATTGCAAGTGCGACCATCATTGATTTTTCAGGGATGGCTTCTCCGGTGTGCATAAGCCGCACTTTTTTTCATAAAAGTATTGACTCTTACGTTACGTCATACTTTATCATAGCATCATCACGAGCGAGGAGGAATCCACCATGCGGACAGTCCATGAGATGAGCAAACTGACAGGCGTGAGTATACGCACCCTGCAGTATTATGACAAAATCGGCCTTCTGCATCCAGCAGAATATACCGAGTCCGGCTACCGGCTGTATGACGATACAACCCTGGAGAAGCTGCAGCAAATCCTGCTGTTCCGTGAACTGGAGTTTCCTCTTAAGGATATCAAGCAGATTATCAATCGTCCTGATTTTGACAAAGGAAAAGCCCTTGAGCAGCAGATTACCCTGCTTACGCTGAAGAAAGAACACATTGAAAATCTGATTGATCTGGCTCGTGGACTAAAAGCGATGGGAGTGAAACATCTGATGGACTTTGAACCTTTTGATACCAGTAAAATCGACGAATATGCCGCCAAGGCCAAAGCCTCCTGGGGGCAAACACCCGAATACAAAGAGTATGAGGAGAAATCCAAAGGCAGAACAGCATCGGAGCATGCGGCAATCAACAAACAGATGATGGACATTTTTGCAGAATTCGGAGCGGTTCGGAAGGAGGATCCATCCGGCGATGTCCCGCAGGCTTTGGTAAGGAAGCTGCAGGACTTTATCACAGAGCATCTCTACACCTGTTCGGATGAGATTCTGTACAGTCTCGGACTGATGTATGCCGGTGGTGGAGATTTCACGGTAAACATTGATAAGTATGCTGGTGAGGGAACCGCAGAATTCGCCTACCGGGCTATTCAGGCATATTGCAAAAAGTGAGCACAAGAAGACGCCAGGAGTCATTTCCTTTCCTGCGGGATCATATCCGCTCTGGATATTTTCCCGTAAGAATGAAGGCTCCTGGCGTTTAATTGTAAGCGTGTCTCTTCCGGCTGCCTGTTATTTCTCTGTCTGGTGAACACATCAAAGTGGATGCCGTTCATCTGAGCAGCAATGACGCTGATTCCCTCAGGCGAAAGCAAGATACTGGCTCTGCCCAGGTTTCCCCAGGTACCCGCTTTCTTGAGCTGCCCTTATTCGTCAATAACCAAATACCCGAACAGCCTGCCTCATGTTGTCCCGGATCTGCACACCGAATGGGCAGCGGCTTTCGCAGGCACCGCATTGAATGCAATCCGCGGCATGATGGGAAAGCGCTTTGTAATGCTCCTGGACAGTTTCCGGGATGTCGCCCTGGGCTTGCGCCAGATGGAGGAATTTGGTGACGGAGGCGATGTCGATAAACTTGGGACAGGGCTCGCAATGGCTGCAATACATACACTTTCCCACCCAGCTAACCCGGGGAAAGGAGGCCAGAGCAGCGGCATAATCTCTTTCCTCCGCGCCTGCTTCGCAATAGGCGGCACTTTCCTTAAGCTGCTCTACGCTGTGAGCCCCCGCCAGTACGACCGTTACCGCCGGGCGGGACAAGGCATAGGCGATACACTGGTTCACCGTCAGTTTGACACCAGCAATCTGATTGCTGCCCAGCAGATCCCCGCCGCCAAAGGCTTTCATCACCGTGATCCCCACGCCCCTGCGCTGGCAGACCTCGTACAGCCGCTGCCGGTCCGGGTCCATGTTGGTCAGCTGCTTTTCGTAATTGCTGTCATTCCAAAGCTCTTCCACATCCTCGTTGGCAGGCTGGAGATCATAGCAGGGATTCACGGAGAACATCAGCACCTCAATGCCGCCCTCGACCACTGCCCGCTCTGCCACCAGCGGATTGTGGCTGGACAGGCCGATGTGCTTGATTCTGCCTTGTCTCTTGAGTTCCCTTGCGTAATCCAGGATACCGTTGTTCACGATGGTTTCCCAATCGGCCATGGCATCGCAGTAATGGATCATGCCCACGTCGATACTCTCCACATCCAGCAGGGCCATCATTTCTTCAAACCCGGCCTTCACCTCATCCAATTTTCGTGTGCGCAGATACTGACCATTCTTCCACACGGAGCAGATATGGGACTGGATGATGAACTTCTCCCGTCGGCCCTGCAGTGCCTCGCCGACAGCCCGGCGCAATTGAGGATCCGAGGCATAAAGATCGAAATAATTGATCCCCAGTTCCTCCGCAGCGTCGAACATTTTGCTGCACATATGGTAGTTCTCCTCGCTCATGCCCTCACAGCCCATGCCGATCACGCTGGCCTCAAGGCCTGTATTTCCCAAGAGTCTATATTCCATCATCATTTTCCTCCTGTGTTTACTTGTCGTTTATCTTTCTCTATGTTGCAATGATCCGGGCTGTCTTAACGATGCAGATTAGTGCGCACATACACATGAGAAATCGGATGCCCACAGCCGCTCGGCGTCTTCCTCACCAAGGGAGCATTCTCTTCGTCCCTTGAGAACGTTTACCTGGTTCACGGCTGCATTCTCATTATACAGGAGAAATAATACGAGAATCAATCTGGGTTTCTACGGCAAATGATAAGCTTCCCTTATTTGGATATTGCAAATAAGGAGCACAGGTCGGAAACAAAGAAGGACAAAAAGACGCCAGAAGTCATTTCCTTTCCTGCGGGACCGTATCTGTTTTGGGTACTTTCCCGTAAGAATGAATGACTCCTGGCGTTGAATTGCAAGCATGCTTTGTCCCGCTGCCCTTTATCCCTCTGTCTGCCAGAGCAGCAGCACCTCGCGTTTGGCGGGTTCCCCCATGGCATAATCGGCATCGTCAGATTGATTGAAAGTGCTCAGCCGCACCTCGCGATTTCTGTGATACGGATCGTCATCTATCCATTTCCGATCCGGATCCTCTGACTCCGGTTCCTTTTCATATGGATCAAAGACTCCTATGGTATCCTCGGATAACTGCTGGGTGAGCAGTACATAATGCCCGGCCTTTTCAAGCCATACACGGGCAACGGCGCATCCGCCTTTTTGAATGCAGGATAGTATCTCCCCATCCTTTTCAAGGACGGCCCGATCCATGTCAAGGAAGGCTGCTTTGATCGGGAATCCGCACTTTTCCGAATAGTCGTTAAACCAGTCTGCCATATAGCGCATGGATGCCTTGGAGGTGCCGCTCTTCCCCGGTTCTCCGTTTTCATTGAATGCATCCAGTCCCATGGCAAAGATTTTCTTAATGATGACCGGCGGAATCTTTTCCCGCTCAAAGAGATACCGTATTCCATTCAGAACGCTGGTCGGCCCGCAGTCATAGCAGGAGCTCTGGTAAATCAGCCTGTTCTTCATTGCCCGAAATCTCCGTTTCCATTTCCTCAGTAGTTCTTTGGCTCGTTGATGGAATTCAGGAACGCAATTGCACGCTCACTCCTCGGATGGCTGAAAAATTCCTCCGGCGTGTTTTCCTCTACAATGCTTCCCCCATCCATGAAAATCACTCTGTTGGATACCTTTTTGGCAAAGTTCATCTCATGGGTAACAATGATCATGGTCATGCCATCCGAAACGAGTTCCGTCATGACCTGAAGCACTTCCCCGATCATCTCCGGGTCAAGCGCACTTGTAGGCTCATCAAAGAGCATAACGCTTGGATTCATTGCAAGTGCCCGGGCAATGGCCGCGCGCTGCTGCTGTCCGCCTGAGAGCTGAGCGGGTAATTTGTTGGCCTGATCGGCCACACCTACCCTGTTTAACAGTTCCATGGCCTGTTCCTGTGCTTCCTTCCTGCTTTTCCCCAGTACACCCGTCGGTGCCAGAATCACGTTTTCCAGTATGGTCTTGTGCGAAAACAGGTTAAACGACTGGAAGACCATGCCAATGCGGCTGCGGACCTTGGCAAGTTTTCGCCCCTCCTGCGGGATGGGATTCCCTTCAAACAGGATTTCGCCGGAATCAATGGTCTCAAGCCGGTTGATCGTACGACAGAGCGTGGATTTACCCGAGCCGGATGGGCCGATGATGACCACAACTTCCCCTTTATTGACAGAGAGAGAAATATCCTTAAGGACATGCAGCTCTCCGTAATGCTTGCTGACTTTCCGAAGTTCAATGAGTGGTGTATCCATGGTCATGCTTTCTCCTTAACGCTTACAGCAGTCGATTTTCTTGATCCCCGTGCAACATAGACCGACAGCTTATTTAATCCATAATTGATCAGGATATAGATCACCGCCACCACAAGATAGGTGGAAACCAGTGCATCATGTCCGGAAATCAGCACTTTTGCATTCTGCATGAGATCCCTGTAGGAGACAACGGAGGCAAAGGTCGTATCCTTCAGGACGATAACCAATTCGGAAATAAGAGACGGGATGACAAAGCGAAATGCCTGAGGAAAAACTACCTGGTAAAATGTGCGAAGTTCAGACATACCTAGGGATAATGCCGCCTCTCTCTGCCCTTTGGGCACCGCATTGACGCCGGAGCGGAATGCCTCAGCAATGACGCCGCTGGCGGAGATGGCACAGGGAAGCGTAATCTCCCAAAACGCGCTCATGTGAATGCCAATTTGTGGCAGGACCAGAAAAAAGAAATAGATAAGCAGCAGTGTCGGAACGCCCCGCGTAAACTCAATCACCGCTGTTGCAACACTGCGGATGATCCGGTTACGCTGGAGTTTTCCCCGCATCATCAGGAATCCAAGTGCGATTGCAGTCAGTGCCCCTGCCAGCGCTGCGCGCAGTGTCGACAGCAGGCCTTGGAAAATAAACCGCCATGTACTGCCAAGCAGGAAAAAGTCCCAGTACCGTGCCTGCAGCTGCCCGGTGGATGCAAACTGGCGCACGATAAAATAGCAGAAAATGCCCAGGGCAATCAGGGCAATGATGGAAAAGAATGTCACTCTTTGTTTCGTCTTTGGTCCCGGTGCTTCGTATAACCGATCTCGAATCGATTCCTGTCTCGTCATCGCAGTATCCTCACCTTCCGGTCAATCATCGCGCCTGCCCAGCCAATGATCAGCGCTGTCGCCAGATAAAGAGCCGCCGCAACGGCAAAGGCCATGATGCCGCCCACTGCCCGGCTGTTGATATATCGTACCAGACCGGTCAGCTCCAGTTCGTTGGGCCGTAACGGGACCTGGGATCCCAGTGCTGTGGTGAGCATTGTTCCCACTAACAGGCTGGTCATGGGCAGAACCGTACTGCGAACCGCCTGAGGGATGATGATCTTGACGGTCATCTGCGTAAATGTCAGACCGAGTGCGCGTGCCGCCTCAATTTCCCCCGGATTTATGGTATTCATGCCGCTCATCAGGTGCTCTGAACAAAATGCAGATGGAATCATGATCGTGGCGACATAGACGCAGCCCACATAGCTGATCATGAGATTCAGCCTCGGAAGTACCGAGGTCAGAATGAGCAGCATGCATGCCCCGGGAATATTGCGAAAGATCTGGACATACAGATCCCCGAAAATCTGAAGTGGCCGGATCGGGCACACACGAAGCACGGTAATGATCACACCAAGAAGAAACGCCCCCGCAAAACAGAGGACGGTCATCCGCCAGGTATTGAACATCGATCTCACATACATATCCCCAAACTGGGACAACAAAGCCGATAAACTCATGCGCTTTCCTTTCAGGAAAAAGGCCTCGGTTACACCCGAGGCCTTTAAAGATATTCAAGACTCTATCTTACTCAACACCAATTGCCGGTGCAGCAGGTGCAGTCTCACCGGTGCGGTTGCCGATGGTGATCTGCCAGAGCTCTGTCCAGAGACCAGCATCCTCAATCTCTGCCAGGAAGGCATTTACAAATGCGACACCATCCGAATCCTTCGGAAGGCCGATGCCGTAGTTATCATCTTCGCCAAAGATATCCACGTTCTTATATTTTCCGGGGTTCTTTACAACATTGCTGAGAATCAGCGTGTAGTCGGTAATGTAGGCATCTGCGCGGCCGGTTTCAACGGCATCACGTGCAAAGCTGTCATCATCATATTCTGCAATGATTGCCTGCGGTGCATACTGTGCGATAATGGCGGGGCCGCTGGAGCCGGCCTGCGTCGCTACGATCTTATCCGCCAGATCATCAAGGCCCTTGATTTCCTCGTTGTTAATGTCGACCAGAATGCCCTGCTTGGAGGTGAAGTACGGACCTGCGAAGGAAATGACTTCCTGGCGGGAGGGCAGAATGGAATAGGTTGCAAAGACAGCATCTACCTTGTCCGTAATGAGGATTTCCTCACGGGTTGATGACATAACCTGTGTGAGCTGGAAGGCATCCGAATCACCAAGGATGTACTTTGCCAGCAGCTGATACAGACCTGCATCAAATCCACGATATCTTGAATCTGTTTCGTCCAGCTGTCCGAACAGCAGGGAGGATTCTGTTCCACCGATACGGAGAACACCGGCATTCTTTACCTTCGTTGCCCATTCACTGGCAGCAATTGCCTCATCACTGGCAACAGGACCATTGGCGACCAGCGTATCAAACGCTTCTTTATCAAGAACAGCGGTTTGCTCTGCAAGCGCTGCAAAAGCAGTCAGAGACAGTAATGCGATGACCAGAACGAATACGATTTTATTAAGCTTTTTCATTTTCCTGAGTTCCTTTCAAATTCTGTTTTATGATAACGTGCGACATGGTCTCCAAACGGATCACATTCGATCCAATGTTCGTTTCCAACATCGCCGATTTCTGCAGATATCCATTTGATCGGCTCCTTCCTAAAAACTGAATTAATTCTATAGGTTTACTGGGAATTCGTCAAATACGGAAAATATATAGTCAGTTATAGGAAAAAGTTATAAGATCATCCTGTGTGTATTGTTCCCACCCGACTGCATTGACACTGCTACAAAGCTCACGCTTCCCTGTCTATACTTGCAAAATCACGTCTTTTCAAAGCAAAGAAAAAACAGGCTCTCCTATCTGAAAGCCTGTCTTCACAAAATCCCTGCTCATTGTTTTCGAATCAGACATTCCTTTCCCCGGAAGGCAAAGCCATATCTCAGGATATTCTCCTTCGGAATGCCACGATTCAGCAAGTCTATCTCGTATTTTTTCTTCTCAATCTGCCGAAGAGCGTTTTCAACTGTATCCTCCAGTCCTTTTTCGTCATCCAGCGTATCAAACACCTTGAACTCAAGAATAGCAGCAGGTTTTCCCTTCTCCTTTGGTTCCATTACGACATCGTACCGGCCATACCCACTTTCGCGGTTCGATGTCATCATATATTCCCGGCTGGTTTCCGCCAAAAGTCCCAGTACCAGCCCGTGATAGAAGTTTTCCGGCAGTTTGACAGAAGGATTTTTTCCTCCATCAAAGAAACTCATGGTGGTCAGCATGATGTCGTTTAAATAGCGGTTCATCCCCCGAACATCGCCCTGCATCATCGCTTTGGCAAATCTGGAAAGACCTCCGGTACGCGCAAACCAGCCTTCCACCATCTGCTCAAACATCAGCTTGACTTCCAGATTTGTCAGCGCCATGGTATACAAAGGCCTCTGATTTGTCTTCACTGCTTCCGGTTTTGAGATGTTATGGATGATTTTCAGATATCCGGTCGCTAACAGCAGACTCCATACCGCATCCGGACTCGTGTCCAGCTGATCGTAGATGATCTGTTCATCCACCGGTACCGTTACCTCTCCGCCCTTCAGCAGAATTTCAAACTGACTTTTAATCTCCGGTTCCCCCATGCGCAGTAACTTTCCAATCAGAGAATTGCTGCTGGTATTTGCCCAATACGTATCGAGCTTTCCTTTATCCAGATAATTCGTGACAGACCATGGATTGTAAATATCCGTCATGCTGCCAAACGTGAAACCATCATACCAGACCTTCACATCCTCTTTTTCCGTCTCTGTAAATCCCTGCTGATTTAATGCAGTGAAGACCTCCTCTTCTGTAAATCCAAAAGCACCGGCATACTTATCTGAAGATGTCGTTACCACGTCCAGATTGTTGAGATCGGAAAGGATGGATTCTTTACTTGCCCAGGTGATGCCTGTCATAATGCCGCGTTCCAGAGATGGATTTGTTTTAAAAGTAGCATTAAACAGTGCTCGTATGTAGGAAACCAGATCATCCAGGAATCCGTAAATGTAAGCCTCCTGCAGCGGCGTATCATATTCATCCAGGAAAACCAGAACTTTTTTGCCATAGTACTTTTCCAGCCACACGCAAAGGTTTTGCAGAGACCTTGCCGCTAATGTCGCATCCATCTTCATCCCGACAGACAGGAACATGTCTCTGTCCTGATCGGTAAACCGGCTGTCCTTCATCATCCAGTCATAATCATTATACAGCCTTGTGATCAGTTGATTCAGACTGGCCTTGGTATCCTCAAAAGTCACAGCTTTTATATCCGCGAAGCTGAGGAAAATCACAGGCCATTTCCCCTGCTGTTTCCGGAGATCCGCATCTTCCCAGACCTGTAGTCCTTCGAAAAGTTCTCTCCGGTTTGCATACTTATTGGAAAAGAAGCAATTCAGCATGGACATATTGAGAGTTTTGCCAAATCGCCGGGGACGGGTAATCAGCGTAACAGTGTCCCCGCCATTCCACCAGTCCCTGATCAGAGAAGTCTTGTCTACATAAAACCGATTATTCATACGCAGGCTCTCAAAATCCTGGAGCCCAATTGCAATCACCTGCTTCATCCAGCCTCACTCCTCATCGTTAATGGTCAGGCGCTTCGCTTCGGAGACTCCTGTCTCCATTCCTGCTTTCCAGCACTGATTGCACTCTTTACCTTCCGACCCTGTCACTTAATCCTCAGCGGCTTTCAACGTATACACCTATTTACCATGTTTGTACATTTCGACCATCTCTCTGATTTTACCGGCAGGTTTAGTAAGATGATGGATGGTTTCACCGCGATTCAGCGTATCAATCAGGGCTGCGATATATCGATCCATGTTCACGGAGAAATACCAGGGCCGTTCTTTGAGTTCATTCTTTTGATACACCAGATTGGTGGTAAAAACCCGGTCAAACCAGCCGTCCTGATACGCTTCATCAAATTTCTTCAAACCGCCGGTAAACAGGCCGAAGGTCGAAAAGATGAATACCTTTCTTGCACCCATTTCCTTGAGCTGTCGTGCAGTATCAAGCATACTGCCACCGGAAGCAATCATATCATCCACCACGATCACATCCTTACCTTCTACGCTTGATCCGCAGAAATCGTGCGCAATGACGGGATTGGAGCCATTGACGATTTTCGTATAATCCCGCCGCTTGTAAAACATGCCGATGTTCACGCCAAACAGTGAAGCCATGAAGACAACTCGCTCTGTCGCTCCTTCATCCGGGGCAATGAACATCATATGATCGCTGTCCAGTGTCAAATCCTCATACTCAGTAAGCAGAGCCTGCGTAAATTGCAGCGCCGGGGAGATATTTTCAAGTCCCAACAGTGGCACGACATTCTGCACTCGAGGATCGTGAGCATCAAAGGTCAAAATGCTATGTACGCCCATATTTTCAAGTTCCCGCAGCATGACAGCACAGTCCAGTGATTCCCGCGTCGTTTTGCGATGCTGCCGGCCTTCATAGAGAAAGGGCATGATTACGGTGATTCTGTCGGCTTTGCCGTTACAGGCAGCGATCACTCGTTTCAGATCCTGATAATGATCATCCGGGGACATGCGATTGCTTTCACCGAACATTTGATAGGTGATGGACGTGTTGCAAACATCCAAAAGGATATAGACATCCCGGTCCCGGACAGAATCCCGGATGACACATTTCCCTTCTCCACTGGCGAAGCGGGGACATTCTGCAGGAATCAAAAAATGGTCTTCCTCTCTCCAGCTCGAAAGGATCTTATCCACTCTTCCCCCGATGTTTGCTGCAGATTCCAATACGATAATGCCCAATTTTCCCGGCATAAGCAATACTCCTTTCTCTTCCCGCTCATTCATGCGCTTGCACATTCTTGAGATGTTCCATTTTCACTTAATACTGACCAGATCTTTTTTCTGAGTGGAGACACTCACATTCTCCATATTCGCTTCATCGACTCACAGCATGGTTTCAACAAATCTCTGCACTCCGCCTATGGACGCTCTCAACCCATTGTATCATAACACTGGTTTTTATGAACCACGTTTTATGTTTGTCCAAAGGTAATCAACTCCACTAAGGTTGTAATATGTGAAACCAGTAATTTCTGCAATTCCGGATTTTTTATGCCCCTATACAGATGCACGATTTCCATTTCTTCAGGTGATAGCAACGAATCATGTAGAAGCTCTTTATTTGGATGCAGTATCTCCTCTTTTGATACATCGAAAAAGGATGCAAGCTCATCAATATAGTTCATATACGATGCGGATTTGTTTGTTTTCCACTGTGTTATTGCCGTCTTTGATAATCAGCAAGATCTTTCTGCCGCACGCCTTTCACTGATATCAAATGGAAGATTTTGTTTAGTATCTCATTATCGCTTTTAATCGAAATCTTCTTCGCCATATTAGATCTCCTTGAATGCATAATGATGGCATATGATTTGCATAGAAATTTAAAGGGAGACGAGTGACGCCGTAGCGCAACCCGTCTCCCCTGATGACTGATTCTGTTGATGTCCGTCATCCGAAGGCTCTGCGTCCTCCGTCAAAACGGATTTTAATGTTGCCCACCAGCCGCAGACTCGCATATGCTGCCTTTGTTTAGGCTTCAGGTGCCAGTCACACCGAGAGAATGACGCCCCTCTGTCGTCATCATCATTATGTGCGCTGCGCATGCCTCGCGTCAAGAGTATGACAGAATATTTTCATGCAATTCCTTGTTATTGTTAAAAGCGTGCTTGAGTGAACGGATCAATTCGGAACAGACCACAACGTTTCTCACTCATGTGTCACAGTCAGTTCGCCGCCTGCTCATAAAGTGCAGAGAGCATTTCAGGCGTAACAGATCCCTTTTGGTTATAGATCACCTCACCCCGCCGATTGAGTACGATGGTTTGCGGCAGTGTGGAGGAACCATTGACGATTCCCCAGATCATATCGTCATCCGTGTCAACCGCGAAGGGAATCGTCCATCCCTTGTTTGCAAGATACTCTGCCGGGTCATCCGTTATCATGGAGGAATGAACAGCCAGAATGGCGATGTCATCCCGGTGTTCCTGATAAAGCGCATCAAAATGCGGCAGTTCTTTCACACAGGGGGTGCAATAGGTTGCCCAGAGGTTCAGGATCGTCACCTTGCCGCGTGTGTCCGCCAGATGGAACGTGGACCCGTCCAGACAGGTAATGGTAAAATCTTCAAGTTGCATTCCGACATCAAAACCAACTGCAGCGCTGCTTTCAAAGGTTTCCTGGGCATCGCTCTCCTGCGTAGAGGGCGTAATCTCGGGAACAGGATCGTGGCACAGCTCGACCACAGACTCAGATGCAGCAGAGCTGGCCACTGATTTGACCGCAGGATCCAGCACATTAAACCAGAGAAGTGCAAAGCATAGAACGGCAATCGCAATGCCCCAGGCAATCCGGCCGGTCTTCTTTCGCTTTTCCGCGGACTGTCCCTCACGCTCGGCATCCAGTGCTGGCGCTTTCAGCGTGATTTTGCCTGCTTTGAGGGTAATCGCCTTTTGGTGGCAGACCTCCATACAGTGTCCGCAATGGATACACTCATGATCACCAACATGCCGGATATCCATCCCACAATGCCGCACACAGGCGCCGCAGCCGTTGCAGCGCTCTGTATCCACCTTTATTCCTACGAGGCAGAAACGATTGAACAGACCGTAGATGGCACCAAGCGGGCATACAAAGCGGCAGAAGCTCCGATAGCAGAAAATACATGCCGCGCCGATGATGATCATGATGACAAACTTGCGTGTGAAAAATACGCCAAGCATACTGAACAGGTCGCTGTTGCCCGGGTTTGAAAGTAGACCGATTGCGCCCTCCAGTGTGCCGGCGGGACAGATATATTTGCAGAATCCCGGCATAGGCATATCATGTCTGAGGCCGTACCACAGCGGGATCGCCAGCACAAAGATGACCAGGAACACATATTTGAGATAAGACAGGAGTCGCGTGATGCGGCTCTTTTTGAGTTTATAGGTAGGAATCTTATGTAGAAGCTCCTGAATCAGGCCAAGCGGACAAAGCCAGCCACAAATCGTTCTGCCAAGAATTGTACCAAAAAGCAGCAGAATCGCAAATATGTACCAGCCAGCACGGTGTCCGGTGGATGCCAGTGCATTTTGCAGTGCGCCAAGAGGACATGCCCCGACTGCTCCCGGACAGGAATAGCAGTTGAAGCCTGGAACACAGGCATACTTTGCTTTTCCCTGGTAGATTTCACCGTCAATAAAGCCTTTCAGATGCGCATTATGGAGCAAAGCGCTGTAAAGCTGAATCAATCTTCTCTCAGACGGACGGCACGGTGGATTCATGAAAAATGAATATGTGAAATACGTCATAGGTCGACATTGTTCTCAAGAATGCCTTTTGTAGCGGGCTTTTTACGGATCAGAAACGATCTCGTCTGGAATCAGTTCTATGCAGGATTACTCAAAAT
>JAFUZM010000265.1 GCA_017476605.1 Clostridia bacterium | reverse complement strand
TGGTAGATGAGGGGCGCCTTGATATCTCGACCCCTATCGTCGACATTTTCGGAGATGCCTTTGCCGAGGATGTCATCCGGATTGATTATGACGGCTGCGAGCCCACCACCCTTGACACACAGAAAGCATGGAAGCGCTCGCTTACCGTTCGGGATATTCTCTGCCATCAGGCAGGTTTTCCGGCTGATCCGCAGTATCACAACCTGAACTTCAACGCTGCAAAGATGAGCCATTCGATTTTCACCAAAAATGTCCTGTTTTCCGGAAATGATGGTTCCCCCGAAACCAGAGCAGCCACGCTTGAGGCCATTTTCAGGACACCGCTCCGCTATGCTCCCGGAACGAAGACCCTCTATTCGGATGTGGATTACATACTGCTTGGCTTCATTGTGGAATCCATCACCGGACTGCGTCTTGATCAGTACCTTGAAAAGACCTTCTACGGTCCCCTGGAGCTCACGCACATCACATACAATCCCCTTGACCACGGCTTTGCTCCGGAGGACTGTGCCGCCACCGAGCTGAACGGGAATACGCGGGATCGCAATATTTCCTTCCCCGGCATCCGTACCGCGACCATTCAGGGGCAGGTGCACGATGAAAAGGCATGGTATGCCATGGGCGGCATCTCCGGTCACGCCGGACTGTTTGCCTCCGCAGGAGATCTGGCCAGGCTGGCCTCTGTGATGCTCACCGGCGGCTATGGTTCCCATCGTTTCTTCAGCCAGAATACCATCGACCTCTTTACCGCGCCAAAGTCTCTCGATTTCGGTCAGTGGGGTCTCGGCTGGTGGCGCGAGGGTGACGACCAGCGTCCCTGGTATTTCGGCACACAGGCTGCACCAAATACCATTGGGCATCAGGGATGGACGGGCACTATGGTCATGGTTGACCCCTCCCGGGATCTGGTCATTGTCTATCTGACCAACAAAATCAACAGTCCGGTTACCTCAAAGGACGCCCCCAACAAGTTTAACGGCAATTACTATACCGCCTCCACCCTTGGCTTCGTTCCTCAGATTCTCTCCATCGGCATGGATATGGAACAGCGCACCGATATGAACTCTCAGCTTGTCGATTTGCTTGCCGACATGGCGAGGGAAAGCCTGCATCTCATCCCCGATAAAGCCAGGGCAACTCATCCTGCCGTTCTGAACGCGAAAAGCAAGATTGCCCTTCTTCGAAAATACGACTCCTATGTGCCTCGTGACTATTCTGCCTGGGCAGACATGCTTGAAGCGCAGCTTCCCTGATATCTGCCCATCCATTCCCTTATTGTGTGTAGCCTGATCGTTGACAGGCTTTCAAATGATTCGGAGGTTCAAATGAAAAAGCTTCTCTTTCTTCTTTTTGCTCTTGTACTCATCAGCACGCTTGCCATTGCAGAAGGTCCCGTCACCGTGATCGACATGCTGGGCCGCGAAATCACACTGAGTGAACCTGTCACCCGCATTGTTGCCCTTACCGCCTCAGACTGCGAAATCCTGTGCGCCCTTGGCTGCGAGGAGGCCCTGGTGGGCCGCGGTGAGTACTGTGATTACCCGGAATCCGTCCTTGATAAGCCTTCTGTCCAATCCGGCTATAACACCAATGCCGAGGAGATCATCGCCCTGGAGCCGCAGGTTGTGCTCATGAGCACCATGGCACAGTCCGTGGAGCTGGCAGATACCCTGGCCACCGCCGGCATTGAGGTTGTCATCTCGGATGCCATTGATATTGAAGGCGTATACACCTCCATCCGGCTCATCGGTGCCCTTATGGGCAGGCAGGAGACCGCGGAAACGCTGATTTCCGAGATGCAGAGCACCTTTGCCATGGTCAAAGAGAACTGCGTTGACACCGGTAAAACCGTCTATTTCGAGGTTTCTCCTCTTCAATATGGCCTCTGGGCGGCCGGAAAGGGCACCTTCATGGATGAACTGGCCACCATGTGCGGTCTCACCAACGCATTTGCGGATGTAGACGGCTGGGGCCAGATTTCCGAGGAACAGGTCATTGCCCGGGATCCGGATTACATTGTGACCATTACCATGTACTTTGGTGAGGGCCCGACACCCATAGAGGAAATCAAGAGCCGCACCGGCTGGGAAAACCTCAAGGCCATTCAAAACGACGACATCCTGAATGCCGATTCCAATGAGATCTCCCGTCCCGGTCCCCGGCTGCAGGATGCCGTCCTGACGCTCTACCACTTTGTGCATGAGGACGTATCCCTCCCTGATGCAGCCTGATCTTTTCGGGGGAGACCGTACGGGTCTTCCCCGTTTTTATCATCATCTTCATTGAGGCATTCCATGAGAAACCACATTCGTTTTTCCGAGATTCTGCTTTTCTGTCTCCTTCTCCTTTGTGTCATGGCCCTGTGTCTCTGTCTTGGAAGCGTGCCCATTCCACTCTCTGACATCTTCTCCATTCTGCATGCCAGACTGCTGGGACAGACTCCTGCCGGGACCTTTGCCTCCATCCTGCTTTCCGTTCGTCTCCCTCGCATCCTCTGCGTTTCTCTCTGTGGCGCAGCCCTGTCCCTTTCCGGCGCTACCATGCAGGGTCTGCTCAAAAATCCTCTGGCAGACGGATCCACACTGGGTGTATCCTCCGGTGCTTCTCTTGGCGCTGTCATTGCGATGGCCGCAAACCTTTCGATTCCCGGCATTCCCTATGGCGGAACCATGATCACCGCCATGCTCTTTGCCTTCCTCTCACTTCTTCTGATTCTCTCCCTGGCCTATGTTCTGGATCGCTCACTGGCCACGCACTCCATCATCCTGATCGGCGTCATCTTCTCCATGTTTTCCTCGAGCCTCATGAGCCTCATCATCACCTTTGCAGGTGAGAAGATCCGTTCCATCACCTTCTGGACCATGGGCTCCCTGGCAGGGAGCAACATGACCTATGCCGGTCTTATGGCTCTTGCGCTTCTCCTCTGTTCCCCCGTTCTCCTCTCGCGCGCCGAGGAGCTCAATGCCTTTGCCGTCTCTGAGGAAAATGCCCGAAACATCGGGGTGAACATTCGGAAAACACGCCTCGAGGTACTGATTTCCGTTTCGATATTAATCGGGGTCTGCGTCAGCATTGGCGGGACCATCTCTTTTGTCGGTCTGGTCACCCCGCATATCACACGGATGATCATCGGGCCCAATCATCGTCGTCTCCTTCCTGCCTCGCTGTTTTCCGGTGCAGTCTTTCTGCTCCTGGCAGATCTCATTTCCCGCACGCTCCTCAGTCCCATTGAACTGCCCATCGGGGTTGTGACCTCCCTGGTCGGCGCCGTCCTGTTTATCCTCATCTTCTATCAAACGAGAAAGGGATCCTCCGCATGCTGAGTCTTAACTCCGTTTCCGTCTGCATCAACGGTCATTCCATCTTATCCGATGTCACGCTCTCCCTTGCCGAGGGTCAGTGGCTGATGCTTGCAGGCCCAAATGGCGCCGGGAAGAGCACGCTGATCCGTGCCATCTCCGGCGCCGTCCCGTATACCGGCCAAATCTCCCTAAGCGGCCGGGATCTCCGTCAGATGTCCTCCGCTCTTCGGGCCAGACAGATCGGTATCCTGGCTCAGGTGAATTCCGTCGCCTACGACTATACCGTAGAGGAAATCGTCTCCCTTGGTCGCTATGCGCATCGGAAAACCCCGTTCTCGCCTTTTACCAAAAGCGACACACTGAGCATTGAGGATGCCCTTTCCCTGACCGGCATCCAGCACCTTCGGCACAAAAGCATGCTGCACCTTTCCGGTGGCGAATGTCAGCGTGTCTTCCTCGCACAGGTCTTTGCCCAGAATCCCAACATCCTTATTCTGGATGAACCTACAAACCACCTGGATCTCACGTATCAGCAGCAGATCTTTGGCCTCATCACCTCATGGGTACAGCATCCAAACCGTGCGGTTCTCTCCGTCGTTCATGATCTTGCCCTTGCACGGAAGTACGGAACGCATGCGCTCCTCCTTCATAATGGTCATATTGCTGCGTATGGAAGGCCCGAGGAGGTATTCACCGCCCGGCATCTCAATCCCGTTTACGAAATGGATGTCGCACACTTTATGCAGGAACTCTACAAACCCTGGGAGCAAGCTCCCTCTGACTCTCTGGAGGAACCATATGCGTCTGTTTATCGGAATTGAACCTTCTGTGATGTTTCGCAGTGCCCTTGCCTCACTAAAGCACAGCCTCATATCCGCCGGCGTCTCCGGACGATATCTTGATGTATCCAATTTCCACATGACCCTTGCCTATATCGGAGAATGGCCCGAATCGGTGCTGGATCTCCTTCCGGACACATCCCAGCCATTCATGCTGAC
>JAFUZM010000264.1 GCA_017476605.1 Clostridia bacterium | reverse complement strand
CAAGGTATCTGATGAAGAATTGGAGGGTATCAATATATTGAGGAATGAGTTCTGTGGAAACTGGAATTACACAATATATCCGTCACAAAACGCATAATTAATTTATCGACAGTTCCTTATTCCCGTGGAAAATGGCGAAGTCTCCGAGGTGCTCCTCCGCCATCTGACGGAGCCGTTTGATCCCGATGCTGTAGTATTTTGCTGCCTCCATGATTGTCATCGAATACCGCTCGTTTACCGGAATATCATTTTTCACTGCTTTACGCTCCTTCCGAGGGCATCTCGTTCCCTCACTGAAGGCCTAAAAAGTAAAGCCCCCTCTCCGCAGATATTCCGCAGACATGAAAAAAGCCGGGGTGACATGCCCCGGAAGTGAATCCTTGCTATATTTCCCTGTGCTGTCCTCTTGTTACAGATCCACAAGAAAAATTGAGATATTGATTCTGGTGTACCAATGGGCATGCCAAACATTCCATGGAATCCTTTTCTGAGGAGGAAGTTACGGAAATCGTTCAGCATGAGCTGGATGCCTGTCCGGAATGCGACGGTACGCTTACGGATGTCAGGGAAATCCCAAAAGATGAGCTTGACTACGAAGTCAAAGTGGTCAAAAAACGCCATGTTTTCAGGGAATATGTCTGCAATAACTGCGGAAAGATCATTCGCACAAAGGATGCTTTTCTCACAAGAACCGCAGCGCCAGCAACGCCGCCACGGCCAGCAGGCACACAAACCAGATCAGCCCGGCGGGCACGCTGGATCCGGCTTCTTTTTTGTGGCTTTGCGTTTCTTCTTTGCGCCCCGTATCCGGGGTTTCGTCCAGGATTACAATTGTTTCCTGCCCGGGAGTGACGGCGCTGTCCGCCGTGTACCGGCCGTTCCTGTCCTTAAAGACGATTTCGCCCGCAGCCTGTGCATTTCTGTCCCGGAAAACTACCTCTCCGGGGAATTCCTTCTGCGCGCTGGGGATGACCTGGGCGTTCCTGTCCGCGTAATTGGCGTCCCTGAAAAAACCTTTCTCCTTACGCACCAACCCTGCCACCGAAACCCCTCCTTTCGCCGGGATCTTATCTCTCCCGTTATCCGGATCATACCCGGTTTCCCGGAAACAATACAGGACCGGAACCGAGAAATAACCGGGCTTATTGTTCTTCCCGTTCTTCCCCGCCGAACAAAACGCACCCGGCGCCTGTGCGCTAGGTGCAGGCAATATCAGGCCTTACCTTTCCAGCAGGAACGTGGCGGCCTCGTCCGCAACATGCACGATCCATTATCCAAGGAAAACAATTATCCGAGAAGAATCCCGGAATGCAGCATAATCAAGGCATTCAACGATTCTTCTCGGATTATTCTATCATACTTTCAGAAAAGAAGGAATTGTATCTTTACCGTTATCGGCTTCGTTGTTTGTTTCTGTTTGCTTTGTCTGCCCGAACCATTTTTGGCTCCATTCACGTAAATGCCTGTCAGCCAAATTCTGTGAGACTTCAGCATAGATCTGTGTTGTGGAAATCGAGGAATGACCGAGAAAATTTTTAATCACAACCAATGGAACACCTGCCTCCAGCATATGTGTTGCAGTGGTGTGTCGCATGGCATGAGGAGGATAGCTTTTTTCAAGGAACAAATCCGGATGCCTTTGTTTGCAAATAGAAACATACTTCTTGAATATTTCCTCTACGCACGACACAGTCATAATCTCATGAGTTTGGCTGGAAAATACATGGGCATGGGCAATCTTTTCGATTTTTCTGTGCTGAATAAACTGCTTCAGCAGAATCGCGCACGCTGACGGTATACCGATTCGTCTGGCTTTGTTCCCTTTTCCTACAAGGGTTAAGGATGCGGTTCCGTCCTCATTAAAACGTATATCTTTTACCTTCAGATTGCATATTTCCTGTGCGCGCGCTCCGCTGGCATACATTACACTCATCAGGGTTTTGTCCCGCAGTCCGGTTCTGCTTCTTTCATCAGGCACCTGCAGTAATAATTTGACTTCATCAGCAGTAAAAGAAACACGGATTTTGTGACCGGTCTTTTTGACCGGGAGTTTTATCAAGCTGGCGCGGAATGTAGCAGCTGCCTCAAAATTCCTGTTCTGCGCGTATTTGGAAAAAGACAGCAATGCAGACAAACGCTGGTTTTTTGTTGAGGGACAGCAGTTTCTGCTGCATTCAAGCCAATCCAGAAAACCGCTCAGGCAGTCATAGTCAAGGCATTGAAAACTGATTCTGTCTGCTGCAATGCTTCTGCTTTCACTGAGATATGTCAGTAGCAGCCGGAACGCTTCCTTGTATGACTTTATTGTATTTGAGCTCAGTCCGACAGCGATTGGAAGATGATACGAGAAAAATGATTCCAGTAATGGCAAGAAAGACTGTGATTTAGAATTCATAACTGACCTCCGGGAAAATATTATTTGTGTATTCAGAAAACTGTTGAAGCGCTTCGGGATACATTTCCGAACTGAATTTCAAATATTTTTGAGTTTCATTCAGGTTTTCGTGACCCAAGTAGATGGATAGATATGGGACTGTATCATCCAACTTTCGACCTTTTTTCTCGGCAAGGGAAAATGACTTAATCGCAAAACTGTGTCTGCAGCAATGGAGACAAGGGCCACGTTCATGCCATTGCCTTTCTTCAGGGCTAATTCCCAAAGTAGATAGGATCCTTGAAAAACGAAGTTGTATGCGCCTTTCGGGAATAGACTTTTCAGTACCATCTGTGTTCTGAATTCCAAACAAATATCTTTCCGGACTTCCGACTATACCCCTGGCATAGCAATACTGCGATACAATCGCTGTAAGCGATACATGCATTGGAACGATACGCTGCTTGTTTCTTTTTGTTTCTGTAAGGATCAACGTACCGCTGTCAAGATCAATGTTCTTCATTTTCAAGGTAATCGTTTCGCCAAGACGGGTGCCGCAGCCGAACAGAATACGAAGAATCATCGGCATATAGAGCAGAGCATCTCTGTAATCAGGTTTTTCATGAGGCATGGGCTTCATGCGATCCGCAAGAGCAATGATTGATTTCACTTCCTCATCAGAAAAAATATAAGCAACATAATCACTTCGAACCAGTGGTATAGTAGGAATATATGCAGAGATACCAACTGTATTGAGATACTCTGTAAACTTCTGGATCGTTGTGACTTTGTGCGAAATCGTAATGGATTTTCCGGTGATTGTTTTTTGCCATCCTGTCATGATCTGTTCAGATACTGCTTTGTCTTCACATTGAATATCGCAAAGGTACTGATCAAAATGACGTAAATGTCCTTTCTCATGAGCAATTGTACTTGGCCGGTATATTACTTTTTTCAAGTCCAGATATGATACGATTTCATCGGCGAGAACACTGTTATACTCTGTCATTACAATACGCCCCCTTGCAGATACAATTGAAACTGACCATTGGGCGCTGGTACCTCTAACGCAAATTCCCGCAGTTTTTCAGTATCCAAGCGAGCATAATGTTTAATGGCTTTCGGATCAGTATGTCCCAGGATTTTTCGAACCTGTTCATATGGCACATTGTCATTCACCATTAGTGTTGCGAGGGAAGACCGCAGTGCATGTGGTCCGTGTTTCTTTCCCTCAGTTTTTATTCCGGCAGATTGAAAATACTTGGACACAGCAGAAATAACCGCACCTGTGCCAATTGGCCGGAAGGGTATTCTTGTACTCATAAACAGCTTGTTTTCATCGGTATCAGGACGGGCGTTTTCAATGTAGTCGAGGAGTGCTGCTCGTACATCGGGCAATAGCTCATATGTCTGAAAAGTGTTCGTTTTCAACTGAATATAGCTTATTCTTCCGACATGGAAATCTATATTGTCAATGGATAGGAGAACAACATCCCCGACTCGCATTCCATATCGTACAATCAAGAGGATCATAGCATAGTCACGTTTCCCAACAGCTGTTTTTCTATCGATAATGTTCAAAAGTGCGGAAATCTCTTCCACCGTGTATACTGTCGGCAACACAAACTCTCTGTTGTATTTGGGAACCAGAACAGAATAATCCCTTTGAATTCGATTGGTTTGGCATGCAAAACGCAAGAATTCCCGGATAACATGCCATTCATCCTTATTCTCCACAGCGATACACGCACTTTCCACCTGCTTTGCATCAAGATGTTCAAGGCAATCACCACCGTGTTCAAAACAGTGTTTCAAGAATTTACGTATTCTCTTCTCTTTTGCCGATGTTGTGATCCCTTTGTTCCCGCAGCTATGACAGTAGGCAATATAATCTGTAAGAGCAGCTTCCAGCTCTTGAGGTAATAGTATTGGGCGGTAGTTGCTGTGAAGAGGAACATAATCTCTTCCTGCAACAAAATCATTCAGTTGTAAAACCTTCGTGAGACAGGCCGTACTCCACTTTTTACATATCGAATGTTTGCAGGTATAGTATTCCCAGTATTTTAGCCCAACGCTTGGAGAATACAGATCAATTCCTTTTTCCAGCATAAAGCCATCGATTCCATATAGAAAGTTCCTGTAACCTCGGCATGACGATTCTGCATATTTCTCTTGTGCCATCCATTCGAGAAATGTTGACAGTGTTTCCCTGAACTCTTTGTTTTTGAGTTCATCAATCACTTTGGGTTTCATAAAAAAACCACCTCCTGCCATTCTTATATTTCAGGAGGTTCTTTTTCACAATAAACTGTGGTATGATTATTCAAGAATGTATTGTTGATTTATTGATTATGCTGCATTCCGGGATTCTTCTCGGATAATTGTTTTCCTTGGATAATGGATATTATTCCAGATCTGGAATAAGATCCATGCCAGCGGGAACTGCTGGTAAGCATTGCTTACATCTCGGACTGTTGTCGCGCTGCCATCAGAGAATCCCATGTGGCAGTTTATGGCTGCCGCTTCCTCGGTGGTCAGCTTTATAAACTGCTGTGCAAGAAACACCGACTTGGAACCGTGACCTCCAAAGTGGAATTTTTCATCAATCACATAGTACGGAACTTCCTGCCACTCCCCGTTGATCTTCTGGTTCCGTTTATCCATCTTGTACAGGTTAACCTTGCAGATATCATGCATAAGCGTAGCTATTGCAAGGGACTCTTCGGATGGTGGCGTCGGCATAAGGAACGTCAGTCTCTTCGCATACTTGTAAACGTCAATAGAATGCTGACACAATCCTCCAGGATAAGCACCATGATATTTGGTACTGGCAGGCGCTGAAAAGAAATCTGCCTTACATAACCAATCCAGTAAGCCATCTATTCCTTCTCGCTGAATGCTTGCTTTGCAGATTGTTAAAAATTCCTGCTTTTGAGCTTCAATGTTCAGTTCCATGTGTTTTGCCTCTCTCTGGTTCCTCCAGATATTTCACGTTTTTCCCAGAAGTAATAGCATATTCGATTTCTGATCGAGTACTGCTTCCAATGTATCCGCCCGGATTAATAACACAGATTTCATCCGCCATGTCAATCTTAGCGCGATGCATATCATCCAGCATTTCCTTGGTTCCCTGTGTCCAGACCTCTTCATCTCCTGAATGCCCAAATAGTCCAACGCTGATGACAATATTGCCTTCCAGAGTCAGACGCTTCTGTGTCTCAATAAATGCATCTTTAAAACGGGTGCTTCCGCAAAGAGTAATCACCTTATACTTTCCGACCATTTTTATTCACCACACTTGATACACTCGCAAAATGCAGTTGGTACAATCAGTAATATCTCTCTCAAAACTCTGCCAGAGCCAAAAGTTTCGAGCTGTGCGGTTGAAAGCTGATATCCAAACCAGCGACTCAAGCTCCTCATGGTGATGGGGAGCTTTTCCTCATCCGCAAATGTAGGTTAGAAAGCCTCTTGAAAAATACTGTATTTTAGCCTATAATGTTACTGTT
>JAFUZM010000263.1 GCA_017476605.1 Clostridia bacterium | reverse complement strand
TCTAATTAGATTATCCACTATACTGCTATTCTCATTTTCCTTAATTCCATATGTTGTTACAAAAGTACACCTCAATGCTTTCTTTGTTTTTGCACTGGCTTTAAAGCAGCTCTCTCTTTTCCTGATTATTTCAGCATACTTTCCGCTAATCGAATACTCATCTTTTGAATACTTCATCTCGCACAGATTCATTACCTGATCGCTTCTGTCTATGATCAGATCAATCTGTCCGCCGTCCCAATGATTTCCATCTGCATCGTCAAAAGCCTTCTCGTTCCAGGCATACACATCGCTTTGTATACCCGATATTCCGAGTTTGTTCTTGATTTGATCAATATGATGGAGACAGACCTGTTCAAATGCATATTCTGCCCAGCTGTTTTTGATACTGGACTGATTAATATGGGTCCAGTAATGCGAATCACGCCCACTCTGTCCCTTCACAAAACGCAGGTAAAACAGTGTGAACATATCCGTCAGCTGATAGATTTTTCCTTTAGCTTTCTTGCCCGGGGTTAAAGAAGCTCTAATAAAATCGCAAGACTCAAGGTTTTTAAGCATCTTTGTAAGATCACCGCCTGAAAGATTAGATCCATTTGAGATCTCATCTCTTGTCAGGCCGGTAAGCTTTTTGGCCAGCAATTCAACAATTTTCTGGTAGTTATCGCTGATTTTAAAGAGTGAACGAAACAAAAAATCATATTCTGTTCGAAGAGGCGCGTCACTCCCGAAAAACAAAGTATCAATATTTACAGATAACGGCAGCTCATTATCCAGCATATCAAGGTAATAAGGAATTCCGCCAAACACCATGTAGGCTTCCAATACCTGCATATGATTATATTTCATTTTCTTGACTGTATTTAGGAACGTTTCCGTTTCTGCCAATGTAAAAGGTGCAAGATAGATTGGTCTGCTGATGCGCCCATAAAGTCCCCCTGGATCACCGATCAATGTATCTACCATCCATGTAGTCGCAGAGCCGCAAACATACAGTTTAAGAAGTTTCTGTCTACTATCCCACGTGTTCCAAAAATAGGAGAATGCACTAAGAAAGTTACTGTTTACCGTGTCCATCCAGGGCAGTTCATCCAGGAAAACAACGACGCTATCCTTCTTCAGGGACATCAGGTATGCTTTCAGGTGATCAAACGCCTCAAACCAGTCCTGAGGAATCTCATCCTTACTTTCTGTTAACAAATCCAGTCTTTTTTGGAATTCTCTTCTCTGAATCTTCGCCGATGTTTTGTACATCCCGATGAAATCAAAATCGAACAAAGACTCCATTGTTTCCTTTACAAGGAAAGTCTTGCCAACTCTTCTCCTGCCATATATTGCGATCATTTCAGATTTCGGTGACCGATAATACTTATTGATCAATGCAACTTCTTTTTCTTTACCTATAAGAGCTATCCTTTCCATAAGCGCCTCTCTCCCCAGGGATTTTGAATATATTATAATGTACTACCCTCGCGTCGTCAACAACTACCCTCCAAAACTCCATAAAAATACATAGTTTTGGAGGGTAGTCGAATTGCGAAACTGTGTCAAACATTTACCCCTGCAGATTTGAATCTGGCCATCTTTTCCTTTCAGAAGAGTACCCGTAATTTTCGAGACGTTCCTAGAAAACTCGTCAAATACAACAGCCCGCCACAATGTAAAACCGGGCAGAAACATCTTCACTTTGAGATGATGCCCCTACCCGGTTTATCCTATGATCAAATATGAAAAGCAAAGGATTTGGCTTTAGCTTCTCCTGTTCTCCGGTTTTACCCACATATGCCACTTCGGTGCCTTTGGCATGGGTTCATGCTTAATCAGAGCCGTGATGACCCGGCGATGAACAAAGCAACAGCACAGAACCAGCAGCAAAATAATGATTCCGACAGTCATGTGATTCACTCCCTTCTTTACAAAAGCTCAACGCATGTCATATTCCAAGATACGCCTGCGGGTGTTCTTTGTTTGTGACAATAATCAGATTCCAAGAAGCTTTGTCCAAAGCTCTACTTCCTCTTTGGTGCCTTCTGCGCCAAGGCGCTTGCCATCATCGACAGAAACCTTGTCGCCGACGATTCCTTTGATATGCGCTGTTGCCTTCTCTACGCCACTCATTCCGGATGTGCAGAAGGGAATAATCTTCTTTCCGGTGAGATCATGGGCCTCAAGGAACGTATCAATGATGCTCGGCTCACGGCCCCACCAGATGGGGAAGCCGACAAACAGAGTATCGTAATCCGCTATATTCTCTACGCCCCCAACCATGGCTGGGCGGCAGGACTCATCCGCCATTTCCACATTGCTGCGAGAATCCTTGACGGTATAATCGAGATCTTCTTTCGTATAGGGCTTTTCAGGCTTGATCTCAAAGCAATCTGCGTTTTCTGCCTTTGCAATTTCAGCGGCAACGCTGGCTGTAACGCCGCTGGCGGAAAAGAATGCGACTAAAACTTTACTCATGGTTGTTGTCTCCTTTATCGGTCTTTCCTATTTTTCCTGATCATCCAAGCTGTTCGATCAGATAGTTTTCATAGCCAATTTCCTTGATCAGATTCAAATGCTGGCGCACCCAGTTGAAGTGCTCCTGCTCATCCACGATGAACTGCTGAATCATGTTTTTGGTTACATAGTCATCCTCAAACAGAGCAAGTGCTTTGCTCATTGCCGGAAGTGCCTCGGCGCTGTCCTTACAGTCATATTCAAGCATTTCCCTGATATCGGTGATGACCGGATATTCCTGTATCGCCACAACGGGGGTCTCTCCCAGTTCAATCAGCCTGGCGTTGACCTTCTTGGCTTCCTCCCATTCCTCATCGGACTCAGCCATAATCTTGTCTCCCAGTTTGCCAAATCCACGCTCCTTCAGAAGCTGTGCGTGAATGGAATGCTGCTGAGAATTGCCGAACCATCCTTTTGCAAAATCACGTAAGAGTTCAATCTTTGTCATATCATGTTTCTCCTTTTCATAAAGTCTCAAGGTGAACAACTGTCTTACAGGTACAGATAGATTGTACTCTCATTCAGATCGCATTCAATTTAGAATCTGACTATTCCCTCAACTTTTTGAGGATTTTTGCAAATCATCTATGTTTACTATTCGATCAGGTATTTTTTAAGTGGTTCCGGCATGGCTCCCTCAACATATGAGGCAAAGACCTCCGGTGGTGTATCCGGCATATGGAAGGCCCACTCGGCATAGATGTACGGCGACGAAAAGCTGTAAATCTTGAGATAGAAATCAATATCCTCCGGAAGCTGAGACAAACCATGACGTTTCAAAATATATGCATGAAGCACGCGATAGGCATTCTCTGCCGATGTCCGCCAATAGGCATCCTGACCATGTGTATGGGTCAGTGCATTCCACATGAAATCCTTGTGCTTCACATAGAACTCGATATTTTCAAGGGTAAGATCATGGTATGTATAGCCGTCTTTTCCCAGCTTCTCGAGGAGCTCGTCAAACTTCGACTTATGAATCCAGAGGATCAGATCCGCCTTGTCCTTGAAATGATTGTAAAAGGTCTGAAGGGATAATCCGCTCTCCTCGACAATCTGCTGGACCGTGATCTTGTCTATGGACTTATGTCCGGACAATTCCAAAAGTGTCTCTGCAAAAATCTGCTTAGATGATCTCTTTTTCATTTGCTTATCTTCCAAAATCAATAGGCAGTTTCCTGATCGTATTCGCCGTATTCACATCCGATATGAGTTGCCTCTATCTCATCCACAAGTTCCAGTTGCCCGTTCTTTTTGTCATACAGCCGGACAGTTCCCCATCCATTACCGCCGTTAAAGAGCCGCGTATGCCGCTTGCTGCCATCCGGTGCTTCATAGTTGATGAGCAGCATATCCTTTTTAAGGCAGTGGACCTCCGTCTCCATGACCGCATGTATATTTTCCTGACGCACATGCCAGACGACTTCCTCATCGCGTTCTTCAAAGGAAAACTCCGTTTTCACCATCAGGTGAAGATGGGAGAAGTTGAAATCATATTCCCTGCCCTCATAGTAAAATACACCCAGGAGTCGCCGATCCAGCGGCAGGAAATAGATTTTCGGTCTGCCCCCGCCGATATCAAACACACTGTTCTGGAGCTGTTTTCCCGTCTTTTTGCTCACAAGGCAGTTTGAGGAAAGCCAGACCCAGGGTGTGGTAAAGTCCCTGCCCCAGTTCTTATCCGCATAGCCGTAACACGTTTCCGGATGAACCAGATATGTCCTTCCATTGAACACCACTTGTCCACTGTAGGCACTTTTCATTCCCTCAGCATGCCAGTACATGGCAAAGGCTTCCGCATCCCGCAAAGGTTTGCTGGCTCCATACCCGACGTTAAAGGCAATTTGTTTGTCAACAGTCAGGTCCCATGCCATTTCGCCTGCATCACACATCCATTCCGGATGTGCCTTTGCATCCTCCACAGTCACCCGAACGCTGCCCTTCAGCGCGGTTTCACTCGCCAGACAATCCGCCGCTTCAATCTGATATGGTGCATGCCCATGCATCCTGATTTCCTTCCAGGCAAAGAAGCGATGAAGCTGACAGGCATTTTCGCCCCAGGTTCCCACCTTGACCATAAGATAGGACGGCTTCTTTCCGATGACTTTGTTTTGAGGCAGCTGTCCCAGTACCGGCTTTTCCTCTGCCAGTGCCGGATTGCACACAAAGAACTCAATAAAAAAGGGTTTGTCCTCCCCGGTTTCCGCATCCTGGGCCGTGAAGGAATGCCACCACCAGTCATATCCCTGATACGCCAGCGGTCCGTGAAGCATGCAGGCATTGCGGGTAATATCATGATGATTGAACATTTACGCTTTCCCTCTTTGCAGCCGGTCTGTCAGAGACAGATCAGCATCCTTTCCGTCCACTCTTATGATCTTCAATGGAGCATGCAGCCGGGGAGCCGTACTCAATCAGTCCGGCATCTGCCGGATCAACGGAAACACGGCCATCCTCAAACACAAAGGCAGGAACGCCCACGTCCCCCTCAGCTTTGAGACGATCAAATACCGGATTGGTATCCCTGAGATGCATAAAGGCACTCAGATTCCGAATGTGCTCGCCAATGTTAATGTACTCGAATTCATCCTCACGTCCCTTGACCTGCTCATGCACATAGTCGCAGTAAGGGCATGTCGGCATTCCGTAAATCTTAATCATGTTCTGAACCTCCTCAAATCAAAACGCACACCTGGTGCTTTCTTCTCTTGTATATGCAAATCTCATCTGAATGGTTCATGCCATATTGCCGGATTATTTCACAATCTCAACCAGCTCAATGCGGAAATTCAGTTCCTTTCCGGCCATCTCATGATTGGCATCAAAGGTGATAAGACGGTCATCTTTGGCAATCACCTTGACCGGGAAAGGCTGACCATACTGGTTCTGCAGATACACCTGCTGCCCTACCGATATTCCTTCGGCTCCTGGAAGTTCCGCAATCTCAACGGAAAAGATCGCCGCAGGATCCGACTCCCCGTAGGCCTCAGAGGGCATGAGATGGACGTCCACGATATCACCGACGTTCATCTCTGCGACTGCAGCATCAAAGCCAGCAATCATCTGACCGGCTCCGCAGACAAACTCCAGTGGCTCCCCACGATCATAGGAAGAGTCAAACTGTGTCCCGTCATTAAAGGTTCCGCGGTAATGCGCCCGGACGACCTTGCCGACATTCTTTCCCTTTGGCGCGCGCTCTCCGCAGCTGCTGTCTTTATCACATTCCATATGCTCCCCATGATGATCACAGTTTGCACCTTTATTCTCAAGCTCACCACGCAGATAGGCCTCGACTGCCTCATCTGCACTGCCCTCCGCACCTGCACAAAGCTTGATTCCATGCTCCTCCAGCGCACTTTGTGCACCAGCGCCAATGCCTCCGCAGATCAGGACATCTATCTTGAGGTCATTCAGAAGTCCGGCAAGGGCGGAATGTCCATTTCCCTCCGCTGCAACGATCTTCGTGCCTGCAACTTTTCCGTCCTCTACCTCATAGATTTTGAATTCATCTGTGTATCCGAAATGCTGGAACACATTTCCGTTTTCATAGGTTACTGCAATTTTCATATATTGTCCTCCAGTTGAATAGTTTTTCTGTTTTCATATATCTCAGGCGTTCGAATCCTCGTTGTCACGGATCACGGTTTCAGATTGTCGGATCCACCTTCAATCTGCTTAAGCGCATGCTCAAATTGGCGTTCAAATGCCTCTGTCGCTTTCCGGCTCAGCTCATCCTCCCTGAGCATATCAAATGCATGCATGTCCGTGTGATACACATCCAGTTCGGCATGGACACCTGCCTTTTTGAGATGTTCAACATACTGAAGTGTCTCCACATAGAAGGGTTCGCCATCCCCGACAAACGTATAGCATTGTGGCATTCCCGTATAGTCTGTCTGCCAGGCCGGAGCCGCATAGGGCGACACCTCATGCTTTGCATCCTTGCGAAGATACAGCCACCACCCAAAATGATTGCGCCGGGTATTCCAGACTTTGCCATGGTTGTTTTTTGAGCTTTCCGTATCAACATTGCTGATCATCGGGTACAGCGGGAACTGATAGTCCACCCGGATTCCTCTGTCCCTTGCCATCATGCAGACGGCGACTGCCAGTCCTCCTCCTGCACTCTCGCCACCAACCATGACAGATTCCATCTCTCCTGCTACGTATTCAAGCACACGATAGCAGTCGTTTACTGCTGCAGGATATGGTTTTTGCCATGCAAGGCGGTATCCCGGTGAGAAGACCGTCACCCCATATTTTCGGGCAAGGTTTTCGGCCCTGCTCATATACACCATTTCTTTCATACCCGTGACATATCCGCCACCATGTATCCAAAGAAGGCCGGCCTTCGTTTTCGCTTGATCCGGCG
>JAFUZM010000262.1 GCA_017476605.1 Clostridia bacterium | reverse complement strand
GTTAAAATGAAGATCTCCATTATTATCAAACAGAACTATCGTCCACTTAGCATTGCGTGGAGTTATAAGGTCATATGCTGTCACCGGCCAATTCTCATCACTATTTTTTACAAGATCATATATCTCCTGCCCGGTAAGATTGGAAAATTCTTCTTTTTTCTGATCAGATGCCAGCTCCTTAAACTCACTGTAAGTAACAGCTGTGCTGCTCTCCTGTTTTTGAAACGGTCTACAAACTATCAAGAATGACAGGATGCCAGAAACAATCAGCATAACGAAAAACACAAGTGTATTGTCTTTATGATGTTTTATTTCCAATTTTTCCACCTCCTTGTCAGTTATTAATCCTCATTCCCCCTATCAGTTATTTCGACATTATCATTTAATGTGATTAGCTTTTAATTGTTAAAAGACCATAACGTCTGTGAAGTTATCGTACATCATTATTTAACTACAAATAATTTGTTTGACTATTACAAATAAAAACAGATCCCTAATCGATTAGAGACCTGTTTCCATATTGCAATGATCATTGCTTAATATAGAGTTTTGTTCATTTTTTGGATTTTTCTTCAAAATATAAAGCTTGTCCTCTTCCGTGGCAAGGTGGATGCTTGTAAAGTCCACATAGCCTATGGACAAAAGATCCGTGTACAGATGGTGGTCATGGACGCTCATGAGCTTGCAGGTGTCGTAGAAGATGGGGCGGTCTTTGAAAAGCTGAAAGTCCAGGAAGCCGATGTGGATGGACGTTGGTGTCCAGGATGACGTCATTGTCGTCCACCCTGTCTCCTAAGATAATGGGATTGGTGATTTCCGTCCCGCCCCCGGCGATCCTCTCGCCGGGGGGCGGGTGTTTGTCTGGCAGGAATCAGTGAGAAGAACCGTCACCCTGACTTATTCTTCGGAAAGCGCCATGAAGAACTCCTTATTGCGCTGCGTATCCAGAACGCGGATCGGCTTGATCTGATCCGGCGCGGTCTTTTCAAGGAACATTCTGCGGTCGCGGTACAGCAGGTGCGTTTCGGGTTCCAGGATCCTGACCTTCGCGGGGGGAATCGCACAGCTTTCCCTTAAATTCCGGTAAGCGGGACACAACGAGGAAAGGGTTTCATCCATGATCCTGCTCCGTTCCCCAGACGCCGGAAAGCTCCTCTTCGTGTCAAAATTTTCCACCAGCACTGACACCCCGCCATCATCACTGATCATGGCGCAGAAGTCGCGGATGTCCGCGCCGGTCTGCGCCTCGAAGTCCTCCACTGCCCTCTCCAGCATTCTTTCCGTGATCGTGAGCCCGCCCACCTGCAAACAGCTGTCCAGACGATACTCGAAGGTGAAGATGGGTACGTTGTTTTCCTTGCGCAGGATGCGGATCACGTCGCCCAGGCGATAGCGATAGAGGCCGGCCTGATTCGTAAGGATCACCTCATACTCCTCTCCCTCTGCCAGGCTCTCCGAGTCCACCGGCTCCTGCGCACCCGGCCTTAGGAATTCAAAGAAGGCATTATCGGTGAGCAGGGAGTATTCGTCGCTGCCATCGCCCATGGAACGGCCAATCACCGCCTCCGAGGCGGCATAGAAACCGTTGTTTATGGGGATTACGCCGCTGTAGAGCTTCAGCTTGCGCGTGTAGATGGAGAATGCGCCGGTGCCCGCCGCGACGATCCGACGGCATTTGGGCCAGATGCGGGGAAGGATGCCTTCAAAGCCCTTTTCAAACTCCGCCCGAAGTGCAGCAGCCCGCTCCGGAGACGCCGTCAGCTTGGCCTCCAGCTGCTTTCGCATGGCCTCGGGAAAGTCAAAATCGGCGCTGATCGTTCCGTTTTCCATGTCGTGCAGCAGGGCGGCGTGGTTCTTCTCAAGATACTGGATCGTATCCAGCACCGTCCACGTGAAGGGTGCCACGATCTGAGAGACGTCGGGATCCAGCAGCGCGAACAACAATCTCGGGTAGCGGGGATCGATGGTCTCTGAAGGGAAGAACAACTCAATGGGACTCGTCATGACGCCCTGCTTGAACCGCTTGGCATAGGAGCACTCGGACAGCTCCATGCGGATCACGCTCAGCGCGGCGCCAATGATGGAGTCGAGACGGGTCTGATCCACGTATTCCATTTCCTTCGGCAGGCTCTCCAGCAGAGCGAAAGTGGCCTCTCCGTCGAGCAGTATCTCGCGCATGCAGGCGGCATAGGCGACCAGATGGCCGGCTGTATAGGGAATGCGTTTCTGCCCGGCGGCAGTTCCGGAACTTAAGGAGTAGCCGACTAAGGGTTCGGCGCAGAAGATGTTGGTTTCGCCGATGCGGGTGGTCAGCTCGACCAGGGGCTCGTAAAAATCGTATTCCGTCAAGGGAACGCTCTTCTTAAACGCCTCGTAGGTATGAATCAGGTCAAAGCGGTGGTTCTGACCGATATCCGTCCCTTTATTTTTTTCGAGGATTTCCCACAGGAGATTGACGTTCCTGTTGACCTCTTCGCTTCCGCCATCCTGCGCGAAGAAAGCCCGCGCCATCTGCATCATTCCGTCGGCCTGCTGCTGGGTATAGTACTTGGCGTTGCCCTTCATGGGCGGGAGCTTATCGATCAATGGAGCGAATCTTTCCTTCCACTCTGCGACAAATTCCTTTGAAAGCCCCGGGATGCTCAGCATTCTGGCGCTGCCGGCGGCTGCCGTCCATACGATATTGGATACGTCCAGCCCGGTCTGCACCGCCATTTCGATCCAATGGCAGAAATCGCTGACGAGGCTCGCGATTCCCTCCGGCGTTTTACTCACGGACTGGGCCAGCGATCCGGCATTCATGAAATACCCGTATCCGATACACTGCGGCAGGACGACGACCGTGTTCATGTATCTCATGCAATTCAGATTGAAGGTCACGTCCTCGCCGATCCTGATCTCATCGCTGAAGGAGATATCATTGTCCCGGAGTAGGCCGACGCGGTACATCTTATGGACGGTGCCGTTGCGCGTATCAAGATATTTTGCAAGGTCGGGGCTGTCCCGGTGCAGTACGATAACCGGCTTGGTCTGATCCAGCAAAAACTTGAACCGCATCTGCTCGATGCGCTGGAGTCCTTCGGTTCCCACGATGGATTCTTCGCGGAAGGATCCGATGTCCCCCCGGTTCTCCTCCATCGCTTCTAAAAGCGTCTTCAGCGCATAGGGGAACAGGAAGTCGTCCGCGTCCAGAAAGAAGACGTACTTCCCGGTCACATGCTTCATGCACTCGTTCCTGGGGCTGGAGGCAGTGCGATTGTCATTGTAAAGCTCGTAGAGCTTGACGTTTTCATACCCATCGCACAGATTTCTGACCCCTTCCACATACGCAGGCTCCGAATTGTGAAGGGTGATGACCCACTCGATATTTTCAAATCCAAGCGTCTGTTTTTTCATAGAGTCCAGACACTTTTCAAAGAACGTCAGATTCGTATTATGAAATGGAGTTACGACTGAAAGAATGTATGTTTTCCCGGTGTTGTCCATGTTTTCCCTCCTGGTTCCATGATCCCATGAAAGCATGCTCTTGAACGAAATGGCTTACCGCTTCGTGAACGAACTCGCACAAGCTTGCAATATTTTCATAGTACAATCTTTTATTGTTGATGTCAAATATGCGTAACTATTCAGGGCTGAACTGCGGACAGAACCTTCGGTGCTGTTTAGCGAATCGGCGGGGCTGAATCGCGGACTGGGTGCGCTACGAGTGCGGAATAATCAGTTAACTCTTAAATCGATCAACCCAGTTAGAGATTATGCTCAGAAGACAACAAATTATACACGATTTCTCTTAGCTTAATTCTTTTGCCTGTTCAATTACATTTTGCATGATCTCTTTAGTCATACCTCCTGGTATATATCCAAGAACTTTTCCACCCGGCAGTATGATAAACGTTGTTG
>JAFUZM010000261.1 GCA_017476605.1 Clostridia bacterium | reverse complement strand
TTCCAGTTATTAACATATGCAACAAAGTATAAAAAGATAACAGTCTTAATAATTTAGAAAATTATAGCACAGCAGATATTCCACTGCAAGTAGCACTTTTTCACCGAAATCAAATAGCTGAGAAGACCATCCCTGTTACCGAAAATTAGCCTACACTCACCTTTTCTCGGGCAATTAAAAAGCAAGGGATCCGAGGTTAACTCGGATCCCTTGCTTTTTAAGTTGGGACTGTCAAAATCTGTCCTTGACTTTGGAGCTACTTAAGCGTTTGGACCGTTGTTTCACTGATCATCGCACTTTTTAACGCAAAAAAGTAACCGCCCTAGCCAAGGATTACGGTTACTCTTTTGTAGTACCATTTTTCTGAGGCTCAACCGTCTATCGGCTTACCCCGTTGACTGTATTATAGCACGAATTCAGCGATCCGTCAAAAGAAATTTTGTCGATCCGAAATTCGTGCTTTTTTGCGCATCAGAGTATCCGATGCCTTTTTATTTGATAAATGTTTGGGATGGCATCCGGAGTATCCGAAATAGCGATTAAAATCAAGCAGTATCACGGGACTGGAGATGCCTTCGGGAAACATCAATCACAAACACAATTCAGCTAATGCACTCCCTCCATCTCTTCAGTTCTGAGGGGGAGACAGTGAAAGAAAATGACAAGTTTGGATATCCAAGCCGTATACGCAGCGGTTGGCCGCTGGTGGTTGGTCCGTTCTAAAAATAGGACTTTTCTACCTCGAATTTTCGTGTTATAATTAACCTAGTCAACGGGTAAAAGCCTAAACGGTAGGCGGTTGGGTCTCAGCTCCCATGAGGGAGTGACCCTCCTCCCCATGAGAGACTATTGAGGGTAAAACCACAATTTTCATGGGAGGGATGCTTATGAGTAGTTACGAAATGCTCGTCGTGATTCTTACGATGCTCAATATCATCGTAATGTTGCTGATAGCATTAATAAATACAAAAAAGTAACCGCCCTGCGCAAAGGATAACGGTTACTCTTTTGTAGTACCATTTTTCTGAGGCTCAACCGTCTATCGGCTTTCCCTGTTGACTGTATTATAGCACGAATTCAGCGATCCGTCAAAAAGAAATTTTTGTCGATCCGGAATTCGTGCTTTTTTATTTAAGGGAGGTTGGGGATGGCATCCGGAGTATCCGAAATAGCAATTAAAATCAAGCAGTATCACGGGACCGGAGCTGCCTCCAGGAAACATCAATCACAAACACAATTCAGCTAATACACTCCCTCCATCCCTTCAGTTCTGAGGAAGAAGCTGAGAAAGAAAAAACAAGTTTGGATATCCGAGCCATATACGCAGCGGTTAGCCGCTGGTGGTTGGCCCGTTCTAAAATAGGGCTTTTCTACCTCGAATTTTCATGTTATAATTAACCTGGCCAACAGGTAAAGCCTAAACGGTAGGCGGTTGGGTCTCAGCTCCCATGAGGGAGTGACCCTCCTTTTTTGCGCATCCCAATGTTGGCCTTGTGCCCTGCATCATGAATAATCATCAAACTTTGCGCAGCAGACGCCTGCGGCATCTGGCCAATCCCATGAGAGACTATTGAGGGTAAAACCACAATTTTCATGGGAGGGATGCTTATGAGCGATTTCGAAATGCTCATGGTTGTGTTCACGGTGCTTGGCATCGTTGTTTCATTAATCATCGCATTTTTAACGCAAAAAAGTAACCGCCCCGCCCAAGGAACCGGTTACTTTTTTGTAACTATTTTCTGAAGCTCAACCGTCTATCGGCTTTCCCCGTTGACTGCATTATAGCACGAATTCAGTGATCCGTCAAAAGAAATTTTGCCGATCCGGAATTCGTGCTTTTTTATTTGAGGGATGTTGGGGATGGCGTCCGCAGTATCCGAAAGCGATTAAAATCAAGCAGTATCACGGGACCGGAGATGCCTCCAGGAAACATCAACAGAGCACACAGGCTCAGAAATTGAGATGGATTCAAAGGCAGGATCCTTTCAATTCCAAGCAGGGCACACAAAAAGCAGAAGCTGCCAGTTGAATCAATCTTGACCACAGAGAAACCATTCTGTCATGTATCCGTTTTCTGAAACCATTCCTGATGAGCGGAACGCTCTTCTCTCTGCATCATCATTTCCAGTGTCCTTGCTCTCTTGAACGCCACAGAATCCTTTACCTGCCGTTTTCGGTATTGTTCTCCCCCACAGCTTCTTCAGGCACCTTCCATTCAGGTGTTGGGTTCGAAATGGAATTTCATCCGACGTCTTGCAGCAAGAAGAGGTTCACCAAGTTCTTTTCCTCAGGCACCGATAGTATTACAGATTCACATCCAATATGCGCTGATTTAGTCTTCATTGACCGCTGTAACGCAACTCCAATCTCCGGCAATCTGCCAGTGCGGATATCCCCGGTTCACCGGGCAGGACATTATTCGCTTAGGAAGGACGTGTTTCACTCGTGTGGATACGCTTCGAGAATCTGATTGATAGCAGGCACCAGAACCTGTTTTCTCGAGATGCCCGGTTCAAGCCTGAACGAAGTACCATTGTACTCCGCTTTCTCTCCAAATGCGGTTTCAAGCACTTCCCTGGCAGCGTCATCTCCAGGGACCAGATAGGTGATGGAGATGTCATCATGGAAAATGCTGACCTGAGCAAAGGACATGTCCATTCCGGTCGAAGCAAGTGTCCCCGGAATGACCTTTGCCATCCGGTTCACCAGATCTGCTGCGCTTGCTTCATCGTATGCATTGACGCACCCGATGGAATACTTTTTCCCTCCGCTTTCGTATTCCTTGTAATCATCAAAGAAAATCTCCTCATCCGTTTTGCCTTCATAGGAGATCGAGGCCTGATACATTTTCTGATAAAACGTATCCGTATCCTTGATTCCGGCGATTTCTGCCAATGCCCTGAGGGCTTCCCGATCTGCAAAGGTGGTTGTGTTCGACTTAAGATTTTTCGTATCTGACAAAATTGATCCAACCATGGCAAATGCAGCCTGCGGATCTACCTCAATCCCATAATTACGATACCGGATCCAGATGATCGTTGCTGTCGAGCCAATGGGTCTCGCATCATAAATCAGAGGATTACCCGTTGTAACGCTTCCATCTCCATGATGATCAATGATGCTCACCACATTGGCATCCCTCAGTCCATCTGCAGACTGGGTATATTCGCTGTGATCCACCAGGACCATATTGCAGCCGGATGCATCCTCAAGGAGCTGCGGCGTTTCTATGCCCCCTTCCTTCAGCACAAAGCGAGTTTCATTATTGATGTCCCCAAGGACCACCGGGACAGCATCATATCCAAGCTTTTTAAGCAACGCCGCATAGGCAATCGCACTGCCGACCGTATCAGCATCCGGGCTTTTATGCCCTGCCACATAGATTGTTCCATCTATTTCGCCAAGCCCATCCAGATCACTGCGGTTCAGCTTAACATTCAGCTCCTGCTCTGCCTGGTATTTCGATGTCTCAATCCTGCTCCCCGTAAAGAAGCAACCGATACCAACCGCTGCAATAACGATCACAAGTGCGATCCATTTCCATATGTTTTTCATTTTCTCCATTGTGCATTCCCTCCATAGGCTTTGTTTTTTGAGTATCATTACAGGCTAACCAAAATGGATGATCAAGAAAGCGTTTCGATCTTGATCCAAATGAAAGAATTATCACATGAATTTCAATGTCAATCCAGAGGAGTTTCCAGATTGTCAAATCTCCAATCGTGTAACAGATGATCTACTGAGAACAGCGGTCATCTTTCCAGCCTCCTGCATCGGCAGTCCATAGATGACGATGCCATCTTCCCCGGCATACCGATGCCGTTAGATATTGAAGACATTCCTGCAGAAAATCCGACAGTGTCTGCCATAAATGCCGAGGAACCGTTTGCCAAGCATTTGACAAGGCCTGCCATCCCATAAAATCGACACTTGTTCCAAAGAAGCCGCTGTTCTGCAAACCATTTCGAGCCAGTGCAACAGCCGGACTGCAAATCCCGACAGATTCACCCCCAAATCTTTGAAACTTCCTTGTTCCCTGCCAGCATGTCTGTTACAATTGGTCATCTACTCACTGCTGTGCACATGTCCGGCTGTTCCGGCAGACTCCTTGCATGTGCTCGCATTCAAAGGAAGTGAAGAAATGAGAATTCTACGTCCTCCCCATACAGAAGCTGCTGGAGACGATGAACAGTCCATCGACAGACAATATCAGGAAATTGCAGAGGAAGTGCTTTCCATCGCAAAAGCACAGCTACTGGTCAAATTGCGTTTCCTGGACAGAGCGCTTTTTGAACTGCAGCCACTGGCCAACAAAGACTATCCCCTGGCCTCAGATGGACGGCATTTGATTTATGATTCCAGATATCTGCTTAAGTGTTACAGGCAGTCGCAGTCCTATGCACTGAGAGCAACCGCCCATATGCTGATGCATTCCCTGTTTCGGCACATGTTCGTTTCACCTGGCACGAATCAGGAATTGTGGGATCTGGCATGCGATATCGCTGCAGAAGGCATGGTGCGTGAGCTCAAGATTTCTCAGCTGAATAACGCTCCGGGGCAAGCCGAGAGGGATAAAGTTCTGGACGACCTCACAAAGCTCATCAGGACGGTGACTGCAGAGCGCATCTTTCGCCATTTTCTTGATCATCCGCCGGATATCCCGGAAACGCAGCGTCTGCGGGATCTCTTTACCGTAGATGATCATGCCCTGTGGTATCAGATGCCGGAGCAGCCAAAAGAGGAAACAAGCGCCGATTCAGATAAGCAGGCACCCCCCGCAAAAGAGCCCCATAAAGATTCGAAAGAAGAAACGGAAACCGATTCAGAGGCTGAGAATCCAGACTCTGAATCGCCGGAAAACGGCAGCGCTGCTTCAGATGATCTCGAGAGCGAGCGTGAGGGCAATCCCTCCGTGGATGGCCCCGAAGAGACCGGGGATGAAGAGGATACCCGTGCTTCAGGTGAAACTGGGCCCGATAGCGCATCCTCATATGGAGATGGTGCGAAACTGTCCCGTCTGCTTAAACAGCAGCATGAGCTTGAACAGATGTGGAAAGACATCTCAGAACATGTTGAGACCGATCTTGAAACCTTCGCAAGAGAGCAGGGCTTTGAGGCCGGCACAATGGAGCAGGCACTGAGGTCTCTGAACCGGGAGCGATATGATTATTCGGCTTTCCTCCGTAAGTTTGCCACCATGCATGAGGTGATGCGTCTTTCGCCGGACGAGTTTGATTATGTCTACTACACGTACGGCCTTGAGGTCTATAAGGACACACCGCTGATTGAGCCTCTTGAATACAGAGAGGATAAACGCATCCGGGATTTCGTCATCGCCATTGATACCTCAGGTTCTGTTTCCGGCGAGATTGTCCAGTTGTTTCTTCAGAAAACCTACAATATTCTGAAGCAGGAAGAAGCATTTGACCGCAGGTTCAATCTGCATATCATTCAGTGCGATGCAAGCATTCAGCAGGATGCCGTTATTCACACTCAGGAAGAGTTTGATGATTACATTCGTCACATGAAGCTGTTTGGTTTTGGCGGAACGGATTTCAGGCCGGTGTTTTCATATGTTGAAGAGCTGAGGAAAGCCCACGCGTTCACCAACCTGAAAGGCCTCCTCTACTTCACGGATGGCTACGGCACCTACCCTGCCAAACAGACCGATTATGAGACCGCCTTTGTCTTTCTGGATATTGATGCGGATGGTCAGTACCAGGTGCCGCCATGGGCGATCCGGGTTATTCTTGAAACAGAGGATCTTGAGCGGTAGCCCATATCCGCCAGAAGGATGCCATATACACAAATGTACCGAAAAGGAGCGACATACATGAATATCTTCGAGGCCAAGCAACAGATCAGCAATGCTATTACCGCATACAGAACCAAGGATGAATATGGTCGTCCGGTGATTCCGATCCAGCGGCAGCGCCCGATCTTTTTAATCGGTGCCCCCGGCATCGGCAAAACAGCGATCATGGAGCAGATTGCCCAGGAAATGAGCATTCCGCTGGTCTCCTACTCCATGACCCACCATACAAGGCAAAGCGCACTCGGATTGCCATTCATCACTGAAAAGGAATACCAGGGAACCACCTTTCGGGTCAGTGAGTACACCATGAGCGAAATCATCGCTGCCGTCTATGACAAGATGGAAAAGAGCGGGGTCAATGAAGGCATCCTGTTTCTGGATGAGATCAACTGCGTTTCGGAAACGCTGGCCCCTGCCATGCTTCAGTTTTTACAGTATAAGGTTTTCGGACAGCATCGGGTGCCGGATGGATGGATCGTGGTCACTGCCGGCAATCCGCCGGAGTATAACCAGTCTGTCCGCGAATTTGACATGGTGACCTGGGACCGCCTCAAGCGGATCGATGTCGAGGCCAATTATGATGTCTGGCACAAATGGGCGGTGGATCAGGGGGTTCATCCGGCCATTACCAGCTATCTGGACATCCGAAAGGGCGATTTCTATCAGGTTGAATCTACCGTGGACGGCAAGACCTTCGTCACGCCACGTGGATGGGTCGATCTCAGCGATATGATCCGGCTGTATGAACAGCATGGAATCGAAGTCAATCGTACGTTGGTCGCCCAGTACCTGCAGAATGAAAAAATAGCACGGCAGTTTGCCAACTATTATGATCTCTGGCAGAAGTACTCAAGTGACTATCAGGTGGACCAGATTCTCTCCGGCAAGGCCTCCTCTGAAATTCTTGAGCGCGCAAAGCATGCCGCCTTTGATGAACGCATTTCACTCATTGCGCTCCTGATGGACGCCGTGCTTGGCGAGATAAAGCCGGTGATGACCCAGCGAAGCGTGCTGGAGCTTGCCCAGAAGAGCCTTGGAAACGTGCGCAGAACCTGTCTCATGCGAAAAGGAGCAGATCCCGTTACCATTCTCGGAGCCGAAATTGACGCTCAGCAAAACCGTCTGCGGCAGGGACAGGGCGGCAATATGCTCTCGGCCGATCAGGAATATACGCTCTACTCCCTCATTGCCTTTCTGCAGGAATCCTTAGGGAAACTCTCCGGTCAGTCCGCTGAAAAGATGCTGGATTCAATGAAAAATGACTTTGACGCCGCCAGCAAAGCACTCAAGAAGCGCGCAAACGAAGGAAAAAAGAAGCTCGACAACGTCTTTACCTTTGCCGAAACCGTCTTCGATCCGGACGGACAGGAAATGCTGATTATCGTCACCGAACTGACCTCCATGGAAGCAACCGCCGGTTTCATTTCCCGCTATGGCTGCGACGCCTATTTCAGGCACAATAAGTCCCTGCTTTTCTACGAGCGTCAGCTTGATGTCATCCAGAAGATAGATGAACTGGACGCCTCTCTCGACACTCCCGAGCTTCCGCAAAACAACGACACCTCCATTTGAACCCCCATCATATCTGTGATGGATTTTAATCCGGAAGAAGGCATTCCCGAGGCAAGAATCTCCGCTTAACAACTCGAATTTCAAGCCACTGACAAACGACGCATTTCACCATTTCCATACTGATATGCCGTCCAGTATTCCCCTCAGATTTTGAGCTCCTCAGTCACCCCGCCTTGACTATAAGGAGACAGTCGACAAATTCCTGCGCGGGTCTATCCCCTGAACAGCCTCACCCTGTTCGGGTTCTGCCCTCGTTTTCCATTGCGCTTCATCGCGATCCGAGACCAAATCGTCGATTTTACGGGCGATTTGGTCTCGGATCTTCCCTTCAATTCTTATCGCAGAAAACACAGATACCTCTTTCCAGATATTTTCCCGTCTTCACCTGATCTCACACTTAAAAACAGAAATGGTTGAATGATCCGAGACCAAATCGATGGATTTTGTGTCGATTTGGTCTCGGATGGAAGATGATATACGTTGCTCACAAGGATAGCAGCAATTCACAATGAAACATGTCTGAATTGCGCTGACGAAAAGCAACCATATTAAGGAGGCGAATCAGATGTTGATTGGACGTCAACAAGAAGTCCGGATGCTTCAGGAAGCAATCGCGAAAGACTCATCTCAGCTGATTGCGATATACAGACGTCGGCACATTGGTAAAACCGTTCTGATCCGCGAAGCATTTCAGAACAGCTTTACTTTTCAACACGCTGGTTAATGTCTCTTTTCGGTTAATGTTTATTCTCCTGATTTTCCGAAGCCGCGATGCCCGCAAAGTACAGAAAAGGAGCCGCACCGTAAGAGGATGCTCACGGTGCGGATCCTTTCTCTTGTATTCTTCCTGTCAAAGTGAATCACAGAGTGTTTAATTTCTTGCGAATGGTGATTGGAAGCCCTGCCCAGGGCCATGCAGGTGATGCCCATCACCATTCGTACGAGCCACAGAATCGGCGCGGTGGAGTCACTGGTGAGAGTAATAAGTTAATCAAACGTATAGCTGATTGTTTCCCTGAGTATCTTCTGCCAGTCTCTTTCATGACGGAGAACCCGGATGATATAAGCCGTTTCCTCACTACCCTCAACATAGGTAAAGATATGGATGGCTCAACCAGTTTTTTCAGAATCAACTGACTTCTATAAAAAATCCCCGTTCCTGCGTACATTCGGAAATTGTGTCCGAGAGCTTCACCCTCCACGTCAATTGCATCATTGAACTGGTCAGCTCTTTCCCATCCAAAGCGAAGCTTGATATAATCTGCCATGTCAGCCACATCATAAATAGCCTCTCGTGACCATACAACACGATAATCACACATTGACGGCAACTCTTTTATTTGAGCGTGCAAAGCATCGAGCTTCCCTGATCCTTCGAACCTCTGCCATCGCTTCATTATGCGGTAGTGTTCTTCCTGCTTCTATATCTTCCAATCCTCTGTCCAACATGCGCAGCAGATTAGGGTCAACTTCTGATGCGTCCCGAATCGTAACCTTCTCATCAACCATGCCGATACCTCCCCCTGACGAGCAACCTGGTCTTTTGACATAGTGACTTTTGTCAGTGTCCGTTACCCGACAAACTGTTTGCTGCGCAAACAGGCCAGCTTCTCATCAAGAAATAATACTTCTCAGTTCTTTATCGAACAATATCCACAGCCGTTATCTTGCATATAAAACGGTTGAAGATTTGAGCAGATTATAGCAAAAAAACAAGTGGGTCTCAACTGATATTTTTCCCTTTAGAATGGTTCTTCTTCATAATCGAAAATCAGATCATAGCAATGCCTATCACCATCAGTACCAGCTGCAGAATCGGCGCGGTGGAATCGCCGGTCTTCGGTACCTCCGGTGCGGGCTTGATGGTTAATTTAGTGTCCATGCTGCCATCCTCAAAGCTGATATGAGCAGTATCCTCTCCCACTTTCAGTGAATTCAGGCAGGATTCCTTCAAAATCAGTTTCAGTCTGATCGACTCCGTGTCAAATCGACTTTCTCTGACAAGCAACCTGGCCTTTTTGCATAGTAACTTTTGTCAGTGTTCGTTCCCCGACAAACTCCTTTGCTGAGTGAATCCCCACTGCAAACGGAAGCTCTCCTGAAAAGCCAGAAAGTATCCTTGTTCTGTTCCAAATCTCCGCGTTTTATGGATAACCAAGGCGTTAGAGCCGTCTCCCTGTGCACGCTTGCCGATCATACTAAAGATAGAACAGCTTCCTATGCTGATCGTCACGATAACACATACCGCTTACCGGCATTATGGTTGCCATCCCCTACAGCCTTGTACAAACATGGTAGGTTCCGGCGTCGGTGGCTGTGACGGTGATGGTTGCCGTGCCGGGACAACAGCGGTTACGATGCCAGTATCACTCACTCCAGCCGCGTTTATATCATCGCCTGCTGCAGGAGTCTTTAGGGAAGCTCTCTGGGCAGTCCACTGAAAAGATGCCAGATTCGATGAAATATGACTTTGAAACTGCCATCAAAGCACTCAAGAATCGTGCAAAATGAAGAAAAAAAAGAGTGCGACAAAGTCTTTACCTTTGCCAAAACCGTCTTCGATCCGGACAGAAAGAAAATGCTGATTATCGTCACTGAACTGACCTTCATGGAAGCTACCGCCAGTTTTGTTTCCCGCTATGGTTATGACGCTTATTTCAGGCACAATAAGTCCCTGCTTTTCTGCGAGCGTCAGCTTGATGTCATCCGGAAGATAGATAAACTGGACGCCTCTCTCGATACTCCCGAGCTTCCACACCCCAATGGCATCTCCATTTGAAAGTCCATCATATCTGTGATAGAATATGTTCAGAAAGAAGGTGATTCGCGATGCAGGAAATACCACTTAACGATTGGGATTACGAACCCTTAACGAACGACGTAATGTTCCACCTCGTTTTTCTTACCAACGAAAAAGCCAGGAAGGCTCTTGTCAGTGTTATGCTGAACATCCCGGAAAATGAGATCGGCGAAATAGTCGTCAAGAACCCGCTCCAGTTCTCAGACTCTTTTGATGCGATGCAGACCGTGCTGGATCTGCGCTTGCAGCTTTCGAACGGTACCTTTATAAACATTGAGATGCAGGTAAAACCATTCCCCGAATGGACCAATCGGACTGTTGTTTACAGCTGCCGGCAAATCACGGATCAATCAAATACTGATGGGTTTTCATACAGTGCTTTAGAGCCAGTGATTCACATTGCCATCATGAATTACACATTATTCAAGGATCATAAGAAGTTCTTTGCGAAGTATGAGGTCAGGGATGAAGATGGCTATCGCTATACAGACAAACTTCAGTTTCTGGTGATGAACCTCAAGGCGATCTCCAAAGCAACCGATGAAGACAGACGACGTGGGCTGGTTCAGTGGGCGGAGGCTTTTACAGCTAAAAATTGGGAGCAGATAAAAAAGATTAAAAATTCAGGTATACAGGAGGCGGTGAAGCAAATGCAGGCAGTATTGGGTAATCCGCAGCAGCGGCAAATGATTTGGAGCCGCAAACTAGCTCAGATGGACCATGATTCTCAGATCGAAAGTGCCAGAACCGAAGGCATCGCTATTGGCAAATCTGAAGGCATCACTGAAGGTATCGCTATTGGCAAATCTGAAGGCATCGCTATTGGCAAATCTGAAGGCATCGCTATTGGCAAATCTGAAGGCATCACTGAAGGCATCGCTATTGGACAATCTAAGGGTGAGAATCGGGTCGTACGATTGATGGCTCGATTGTTTTCTCTTGGAAGACAGCAAGATGCTGAAAAAGCGACAAACGATGTAGCTTATCGGGAAAAACTGTTTTTAGAGTTTGGATTGTAATGGTGTCAAGAGCAATTTCGTAATACTGCTCAGTCAATAGCTTATCTAGTACAACAGAACAGATATCCGAATAACCCGCTACGCAAACAAAACCAGTGATTTAGTCCGATAATTAGCATCTCAGGTTCGCAGGAGGTGACCATGCAAATGCAAGCTCCATCAGGTAATTCACTCGAGCGAGAGATGGCCTGGAGCCGCAAATTGGCTCAGATGGACCATGATTCTCTAATCGAAAGTGCCAGAGCTGAAGGTTACACTATAGGTTATTCTGAAGGTTATGCTGAAGGCTTCGCTATTGGCCAATCTAAAGGCGAGAATCAGGTCGTACAATTGATGGCTCGATTGTTTTCTCTTGGAAGACAGCAGGATGTTGAAAAAGCAGCAAACGATGTGGCTTATCGGGAAAAGCTATATTTGGAGTTTGGATTGTAATGATGTTGAAAGCAATTCTGTACTGTTGAAACAGCAGCTCATCCCAGACACCAGAAATGCTATCTCATTAACCCGGTACGCAAATAGAAACTACGGTTGAGTTGAAAATTCATCATTCAAGTGCACAGGAGGTAGACGTGCAAATGCAAGCTCCATCAAGCAATTCACTCGAGCGAGAGATGGCCTGGAGCCGCAAATTGGCTCAGATGGACCATGATTCTCTAATCGAAAGTGCCAGAGCTGAAGGTTATGCTGAAGGTTATGCTGAAGGTTATGCCATAGGTTATGCTGAAGGTTATGCCATAGGTTATGCTGAAGGCATCGCTATTGGACAATCTAAGGGTGAGAATCGGCTTGGACAATTGATGACTCAATTGTTTTCTCTCGGAAGACTTCAGGATGTTCAAGAAGTTGCAAGTGATATGACTTATCGGGAAAAGCTGTTTTTAGAGTTTGGATTGTAATGTTGTTGAAAGCAATTCTGTACTGTTGATGAAACAGCAGCTCAACCCTGCTACCAGAAATGATATCTGAATAACCCGGTACGCAAATAGAAACTACGGTTGAGTTGAAAATTCATCATTCACGTGCACAGGAGGTGGTCGTGCAAATGCAAACTCCATCAAGCAATTCACTCGAGCGAGAGATGTCCTGGAGCTGCAAATTAGCTCAGATGGACCATGATTCTCAAATCGAAAGTGCCAGAACTGAAGGCAAGACTGAAGGTGAGAATCGACTTGGACAATTGATGACTCGATTGTTTTCTCTTGGAAGACTTCAGGATGCTCAAAAAGCGGCAAACGATATGGCTTATCGCGAAAAGCTATATTTGGAGTTTGGATTGTGATGGGGTTGCAAGCAATTCTGTACTGTTGATGAAACAGCAGCTCATCCCTGCTACCAGAAATGATATCTGAATAACCCGGTACGCAAACAGAAACTACGGTTGAGTGGAAAATTCACCACTCAAGTACGCAGGAGGTAGCCATGCAAACGCAAACTCCATCAAGCAATTCACTCGAGCGAGAGATGGCCTGGAGCCGCAAATTGGCTCAGATGGACCATGATTCTCTAATCGAAAGTGCCAGAGCTGAAGGTTATGCCATAGGTTATGCTGAAGGCGTCGCTATAGGCATGAAACGGTTCGGGCAATTGATCACTCGATTGTCTTCTCTTGGAAGAAATCAGGATATTGAAAAAGCGGCAAACGATGTGGCTTATCGGAAAAAGCTATATCTTGAGTTTGGAATAGAATGATCTGCCTGAACACTCAGTGATATAGTTGGAAAGATGAATGAAGCAGGGAAACAGGTCATATCCACGAACGCTCAGACAAATAAACAGCGGCTGCGCTTTCAAAAAAGGCGTGGCCGCTGTTTATTGCGATTCAGGCAGACGTCTGATATGCCGTAAGTATTCCTGAAAGCGTTTCCTGCATGATCAGAATCAGAAAAGCTTTGCCATAATTCATCCTGAAAACAAACAAATCCGCTTAATGTTTTGCAAATTTCGTCTTTTTGCACACCTTCTGCATAGAGAACAAAGCCATACCTTCCATCCATAACGCAATCAAGTCACGACAGTTTCGGATTCTCTTTCCTCTCCATATCCATTCGGATCGTTTCCCAGATGTATTTTGCAGCAAAATCTGAACCAGCCTTTGAGGCATGTGCGCCATCCTCGGCATACATCTCAATATCCGGATGGCTTCTCTGATATGTCCACCAGTTTTCACCAATCGGCGCAAGTAATGCACCGATTTCCGAGGCAATGATCTTATGCACCTCGTTCATATGGATCTGCGCCTCAGGCTCGAACTTCCTAGCCCAAGTCTCATAGATGACTGGAATGCTTCCTGCTTCGCGGATCATAGAATTCAGTGCAAGCACTGCATCTCTGAACATCTCATCCGGACCAAATGGGTGTGCATGCTCCTGTAGGATAACGTAGTCAAAACCGCCATACAAGATGTTGAAACGAACATCCGGCTCCTTAACATGCTGTGCAAGAAACCATCCGCCATGGGCAAGCATCACAGCTCTACAGTCATATCCGGCATCCGTGGCGCGTTGCTGCACCATCCTTGGCATGTCATTGTAGTAGGTATGGCTGTTTCCTATGAAAAGGATGCCTAGTGCTTCTTTCCTCACCATCATCCATCACGCTCCCAACATCTCATTTTCCCATTCCAAAGCTGCGCAGTTCGCTAAGGAAAGAACGCCTTCTCCAGTACTTCTCTTTATACTGCTGCATGATCCGTTCCTTTTCTCCGGGCTTTCCCATGGATTCAAGAACTTCACCATATGCAGCGATAAATGCCGCACACTCATCATAATAGCTTCTCCGATTGGCCTCCATGATCGCTGAAATCCGGAGCGCTATCCATTTGTCGATCATCTCAAGCCATGATTCTGACACATTCTCTGGGAGTACGACATTGTTCTTCCATGTCTCAAAGCAAGTATTAAACATAGCCGTAGACGATGTGTCAGGTTTCAGATCGGTCCCCATACAGAAGGAATTGCTTTGAAAGGAACAGGCACTCGTCGCTTTATTTAGCATTTCGGACATTCCTCTGCCTCTTGTCGTTCCATGATCCATCAGCATGAGCAATAATGCGATTCCCTCCTTCATGAATGTAGAGGACCAGCCAATTCCTTTATTTACATTCATGAACTCCCGGATTACCTCATCAAACCGCTCATCGAAAAACATCAGAATGGGCAGGGACACTCTCCTCCAAACGCTTATCTGTGCAGACTTTTCTATGTATATGTCCCGTACTTCGCTTGCGAATTTCTCCCAGTTCTGTGACTGAGTGCGAAGACGGAGATAGTTTTCAACCGTCGGGGATGTACGGAACGCCTCCAACCAGCATTGCTCTGCCGTCTGCCGTTCCTGTGCTTCCAAAGCATATTTTGCCGTAAGCAGAGAAATATTGCTTCTGGTTGAATTTTCAATCGGAACCTCCTTCATGGCGCGCAGGCCAATGCGCAGCATTTCATTCGGATCCGCATCATCTATGCCTGTTTGAAGAATGTTCTTATATAGGATCGGATGATTCTCAGCATAACGACTGGCGTTTTCGAGCACAGCTTCCTTGTCCTGCAGCATCTCCTGTGCTTCCAGTAGAAGCTGGTCAGCAGCTGTCGACCTTTTTGCAAGTGCCTCAATCCAAAGCGGAAGCAGAGAACTCAGATTGATTTCTTCAGCACCTGTCTCAAGGATATCTTTGAGGGAAATGGAATAATCTCTGAACCCGTCCAAAATGTTCAGCATTGCCTCGGCGCGCTCCGCTTCCTGAGATCCCATGCAAGTGAGATACACCGCTTCCTTTATCGTCGTTTTTATCGAAATACTCAGCAAATCATAAGTCACAAGCCCCTTAAGCTCCATCTCGCCCTCGTCACAATCACCAGTCACAGTAACAGACAATTGAGACAGGATGTCCGCCAGCTCGGCTCCCTTCGCATATTTTTCACGATCCAGACACCGATGCAGAGCTCCTACTGC
>JAFUZM010000037.1 GCA_017476605.1 Clostridia bacterium | reverse complement strand
TTGACAGAGACCGACAGTACAAGGCCAAACCGCTTTCTCCAATGTTCAATCTGAGCAGCCGCATGCTCCCAGACATAGATATCAAGCTTTTCAATCAGGCCATGCTTCTCAAAGAGCGGAATGAAAACACCAGGCGAGATCGTCCCAAGCTTTGGATGCATCCAGCGTACAAGCGCCTCAGCGCTGTCAAGCACCGGGATTTCAGATCGGATATTGAATTTCGGCTGGTAATAAACGTTGAACTGTTCTTCCTCAAGCGCGGTATCAAAGTCCTCAAGAAGCTTTTCCTCAAGGACTTCCTGTTCATGCATGGTCTTGTCGTAAATAGCAATCTTGCGTGTATAATCGGACTTAAGCGTATCGGCCACAAGCTTGGCCCGATCAAAGCGTCGCTGCGCTTCCTTGGTCTTGTTGGCATGCTCATAGACGCCCATACGTAGACGCAGATGACTCGGCCCGCCATCCCGGCTTTCAAGAGATTCAGCAATTGCATCGTATGTCTCCATGTAATCCGCATGATGGGGACTGTAGAGAAAGAACGTATCCGCCACTGTATGGCAGGCGAAACCGCCCAGCTTTTGCGCCTGCTCCTTAATCCGCTTGCCGATTCGCTTTAGTATTTCATCTCCATAGCGGTTGCCATACCGCTCATTGATCATGTGGAAATGATTGATGTCGATGACAATTGCATCCTTAGGCGTATCCGGGTTGAAAAGATCAAACTGCTCAATATACCTGAAAAAGAATTCCTGATTGTAAAGCCCTGTCAGGCTGTCCCGTTCGGTAGAATGAATCAGCTTTCGGCTTTCCGCAAGCCGGATCGCATTGCGGATTCTTGTCATGATGCGCGCATCATCCGGATATGGCTTTGAGAGAACTTCAGTGGCGCCAAGCTTTATCCATCTGCTTTTACATTTCTCCTGGGTAGCAATGACAAACGGGATTTCCGCTGTCTCCGGCTCTCTTTTGGACCATTTTATGATTTCCTCGGCAGGGATTTCCCCCGACGGGACCGCAATGACCAGCGAAAGGCTCGGATTCTCAGTGATCGTCTTCTTTACCTTCTGCTCATCCGGTGCATGAAAAACGGCGAACTCCCCCCGTAGCACAGCATTTAGCGTGAGAAAATCAGCTGCGTCTGCTGCTGCAATCAGTATGCTGCGCATCCTGCCATCTTCCCGTGCCTCTGGTTCGTTCATCTGTTTTTCCCCCTGAGTGATCTATGCAAGCCCTATGTACACACATTCTGTTCACATTTGTGAGTCTTTGCAAGTATAGATCAGCCCCATTTAAAAATCAAGATTTTTCGAGCATTTAGCGGGATTTCTCCATGCTTACACACAGATCCGTGCATGTGCTTACGAAGGTTCGCATTACAAAGCTTTCCCTATTTGCCATGAATTCGAAGAGGAATCCCCTGATCCGCTTGAATTTTATATAGCTTTGTGTTATCCTATACTAACTTTTGAGACATCCTCCAATCGCTTGCCTCCGGCAGGCTTTTTATTTAGCCAATTGTTAGCATTTGCTAATAGAAAGGAACACACATGAAGAATAAAACAACACTCACCATTCAGCGTCTTGCCCTCATTTGCTCCCTGCTCCTCAGTATCGGTGTCATGACGGTTTTCCATGCCTGTGCTGCCAAAGAAGATGGAACATTCATGCACTGTCATGATGTTCAGTTGGTCGTGATGGGCATCGGCCTTGTCCTTGCTGTCATTTATCTGATTCTCTCAAAGCTTCCAGGTGCTGTCCGCCTTGTCCTCAGCATTCTCACCCTGGTCGCCTCCATCTGTCTCTTTTTCATTCCGGGCAGCCTTATGCCCATGTGCATGATGAAAACCATGCGCTGCTTCTCCGTCATGCAGCCTTTCGTCCGGATCTTCTCGGTCCTCCTTTCTCTTCTTGCTGCAGGAAACCTGTATGGACAGCTTCGCTCATCCAAGTAAGCATCGGAGGCAGGGTATGAAGCGCTCACAGCTTCCACTATGTAATCTCAGGGCACATAAAAGCAGAACCCTGATCCTTCTTCTCATCGTGACACTTGAGGCCTTTTGTGCCCTCTCCGGGCAGCTGCTGGCAGATGGATTTCGCTCCAGCCTCAAGCTGACCGAGGCAAGGCTCGGTGCGGACATTATCGTGTACCCCTCTGCAGCCAAAAGCAAGATTGCCGAAGCAGAGGTCCTCATGCAGGGCTATCCTGTTTCGGTCTCCAAAAATCGCAGCATGCTGGCAAAGCTGAATGAATGTGAAAACGTCCGGCAGGTGACCTATCAGCTGTATCTGAGGGATACCACCGGTGAGCTGCCAAGATGGATCATCTGTTATGAACCGGAGACGGATTTCGTACTCTCCCCATGGACAGTGCAAGGGAAAGCCAATAGCATCCTGCTGGGTGCCGGTATCGAAGCAGAGGGGCAAACTGTCTCTCTCTTTGATGCGCCTTTTTCTGTTCAGGATACGCTCCTTAAAACGGATTCCATCCTGGATAATGCCGTCTTTGTTCCATTCGAGGAGCTGCCGAGGCTGATCGTGGCGGCAAAAGATGCAGGAATCGAGACCTATGATTCCTACAGCTCGGAACTGTTTTCTGCCGCACTCATTCAAACAACCAGTCATGAGGAAGCCGAGGTTGCTGCAAACTGGATCAATGTCTACATCCGAAAGGTAAAGGCCATTCGTTCTCAGGATTCCTTCCAGGTACTGGCCATTCAGATGAATCGTCAGATTCGGATGGTTGTCGGAATTGCTGTCTTTGCCTGGCTTATTTTCCTCTTTGCATTCCTGCTGGCCTTTTCCATGAATGTTCGTGAACGTCTTCCGGAGCTTCGCCTTTATCATACCCTTGGAATGTGCGGGCGAGAGATCACCCAAATGATCCTCCTTGAAACCCTCTATTTGTGCATTCTTGGAACAGCAGCATCTATTCCATTGTCCCTTTGCATAAAGCTTGTTCTTCCTTCCGGTTCCGCAGTTTTGCCCTTCATTTTACGCACACTTGTCCTGACTCTGCTTGCCGGCATCCTGGCCGCACTGGCAAGTACTCATCACGTTCTTCGGGAAAAGCACGCGCTCTCACAACAGTGAAGCCCCACTGCACACGGATGTTTCTGTCAGAAAGCAGATACCTGACAGAATTGCCTGGTAAATCACCGGACACACATATACCTCAGAGGAGATCATATGCACGCATTATTCTCAATTGCCTTTAAAAACCTCAGGCATTATAAAGGTCGAACACTGGCCCTGGTGCTCTTTTCGACGCTCATGGCACTCTCTCTGTTTGTAGGTGTCCTTCTTGTCCGCGGGATGCAAAGCGGGCTCAGTCTGACACGTGCACGCCTTGGTGCCGATCTGCTGATCATCCCTGAATCTGCAGGGAGTACGGTTCAGCCACAGACCATTCTGACCCAGGCAGAGCCCGGATACTTCTATATGGATCAAAAGAAGCTCGAGGAAATTGCTGCTCTTGATGGAATCGAGCGGCTTTCCCCTCAGCTCTTTTTGGCTTCCTCCAAGTCCAGCTGTTGCTCCTCCCGTCTGCAGATCATCGCCTATGACCCCGAAACCGATTTTACCATCTCGCCATGGATTGAACACCAGTATGGTGCACTCGGGTATATGGACCTGTTTGTCGGCAGCAATGTTGCCGTATATGATGATCTCACCCTTCGCCTGTATGACAGGACCTGTCATGTCAGCGGACAGTTTGCTCCCACCGGTTCCTCCATGGACAATGCGGTTTATATGAACTTTGATACGGTTAAAGCGCTGATTCAGGCCTCTTTTGAAAAGGGGCTCAACCGATATCAGACCTTCAATGCAGATGATTACATTTCCGCCGTTCTGATTCAGGTGCAAAAGGACCATGATGTAGCGGATGTCCAGCGTGCCATCCAGGAAAATGTGAAGGGCGTTATTGTCATTCCCGCCTCCTCCCTTCTTTCCGGTATTTCAGGAAATGTTGAGGTACTGTCCGGAACGCTTACACCCATCGTCGTTGCCCTTGTTCTTCTTTCCTTTGGCATGATTCTGTTTCTCTTTCTGCTTGAGATATATGAGCGGCGACATGAATTTGCTTCCCTGTCTGTCCTCGGCGCCAACCAGGGTCAGATCACCTCGCTGCTGCTCTCCGAGACCCTTCTTGTTGATCTGATCGCCTGTATTCCGGGACTGCTTCTCCCGCTCCTGCTTCTCTATTCCTTCCGCACTGCTCTGCAAAGCATCATCGGGAATGGATTTATCCTGCCGGATTCCCTGCAGGTCATGTTGACCGCTGCATTTGCCCTGCTTCTCATGCTTCTCAGTGCGGGACTTTCTGCGCTGTTTGGAAGTCTGCTGCTGAAACGTAATTCCACTGCCCGGTATCTCAAGGAGGTTGTATGAGTCAGCTTATCGCCCACGCTGTTTCCATGGAATTCATGCGGAAGACCAGGACGGCAAATTTCTTTGTTGCGGTCGCACCCACGGATTTTGAGATTGCCTCCGGTCAGTTCATCGAGATCGCCGGTCATTCCGGAAGCGGGAAAAGTACGCTGCTCGGCATGCTTTCCGGTCTTCTCCCGCCGACCTCCGGCGAGGTGCTTCTGGATGAGCAGAATCTGTATCAGTTGCGTGAACCCGACCTGGCTGCCGTTCGAAATGAACGGTTTGGCATCATTCCGCAGAGCAATACCGCACTGCAAAGCCTTACCGTCCTGCAAAACGTCCTGCTCCCCGCCGTCATCGCAAAGAAGCCGGCACCGGAGGCAAAGGCACGGGAACTGCTCGGTGAGCTTGGACTTGCCCCATTGATGGAGGAAAAGCCGGAGGCCCTCTCCGGCGGAGAGCTGCGTCGGCTGGCCGTCGCCAGGGCTCTCCTGATGGATCCGGATTTCATCCTGGCAGATGAACCGACAGCCGGGCTGGACAGTGAAAACATCGGCATTGTGCTGAGAATGCTGAGGCAGAGAGCCGACAGCGGTGCCGCCGTGCTGATCGCCGCGCATGAGTCCCAGGTCGCACAGTATGCGGACAAGGTCCTTAAGATGGATGGCGCACATCTGTCGCCATCCTGAGTTTCGGAATAGCCTCTGACCCGATTTTTCAAAAAACGAATTTGGCAATTTGAGCGGAAATGTGGTATACTTCTCTCATGAAATACAATTACAAAAGGAGTACAGCCTATGAATCCTCCTCTTATTATTACCATCGGTCGCGAATTCGGAAGCGGCGGACATGAAATCGGTGCAAAGGTTGCAGAAAAGCTCGGCATCGCCTTCTACGACAAGAAGATCATCTCTCTTGCTGCTGAAAAGAGCGGCCTTTCCGATGAATTTATCGAGAAAAATGAGCAGCGCTCCAAGAGCAGCTTCATTCAGAATCTGGCTGCGTCCTCTGTCTATTCCGGCGGCTTTTTCTCCTCTCAGTATATGCCGTTGTCTGAGTCGATTTTCATCTCTCAGGCACAGGTTATCCGTGACATTGCTGCAAAGGAATCCGCCGTTATTGTAGGCCGCTGCTCGGACTACATCCTGGCCGGGCGTCAAAACACCATTAATGTGTTTATCCATGCGCCTGTTGAGGTTCGTGTCGCCCGCATTATGCGCATTCAGAACATGACTGAAGCGGATGCCATGAAGCTGGTCGCCACCTCCGACAAGGAACGTGGCAATCACTATTTCCGTTATACAGACAGGAAATGGGGCAAAGCACAGAATTATGACCTTTCGATCAACTCCTCCCTGCTCGGCATTGACAGAACCGTTGAACTTCTCATTAAGCTCGCCGGTATTGAAGAGCGCGGAAACATCGACAACTGAGATTTCCATCCGGTTTTTCCGGATGGTTTTTCTGTCTCACCTGACCATATACATGAAAGGACCTCCTGTGAACGCTGATCTCTATTTGCGCCTGGTCGAAAAGACACGTCAGATTACCCGTCATCTGCCAAGTGCGCGCCTCCTTTCCCTGCCAACGTATCTCTGCGCCACCGTCTACCTGCTATTTGGCCTTTCCCTGTTCATACACCGTGATCCACGTCTTCTCCCCTATCTGCTCATCCCGCTGATCTGCTTTCTGACTGTCACGGTGCTGCGCAAATGCATTAACCGCACGCGTCCCTATGACCGCTATTCCTATGTGCCCATCGGGCGATATACCCCAAATAAAGGAAAAAGCATGCCAAGTCGGCATGCTGCAAGTGCGGTTGCGATTCTGATGGCACTCCTGCGCCTCTCCCTCCCGGTTCCTCTTTCCCTTTGTCTCTGCCTTTTGACCCTTCTTATCTGCTTTTTACGGGTCGCAAGCGGACAGCACTATCCAGAGGATGTCCTGGCTGGCATAGGTCTCAGTGTATCTTTGTCCCTTCTTCTTTCGTTCCTTTTCAGCTCATTTTCTCACTGAGCACAATCTTCTCCATTGTGACAAGCAAATACAGATAGGCATGGAGCATGCCGTCTGTTTCACATCCCGTCAGTACTTTCAGCTTTTTAAGACGATATCGGATCGTATTAATGTGCTGGAACATATGGCGGGATGTTTCGCTTATATCCAGATTATACTGAACGAACGCCCGGGCGGTATCCAGCAGGTTTGCATGATTGTTGTGATCATACTCCCTGAGTTTATTGAGGTCATACAGGCAGCGATATACCAGATACGGATTCTGAACCATGGGGAAAACATATGCATTGAGGCCCATGGCTTCCCCTGCCATTTTGGGCACACCCAGATACCGTGCCAGCTTTGTCGCAATGCATGCCTCACACAGGGCTTTCCCAATCTGATTCTGGTCCGTAAATACGACGGTAATGCCATATTCATGTGGAATATTCAGTGCACCGAACCCAAACTTCGTCTCCATGGTCTCAATTTCAGCATCCAGATCCGGCATTTCATCGCTCTTGAGCCGAATCAGGGCAAGGATGATCTTTTCAGACTCCATGAAGCAGTAGCGCTGCTCCAGACTGTCATCCTTTTCAAAGGCCATCATCACCGCATTTTCAAATGCTTCTGTGCGCTTTTCCGGATAGATGCCCAAAATGCAGTACCGCTCCACCTGATAGATCCCGATGTTCTTGAGTCGTTCCCGTATGTCTGCACGCAAGAGAGGTTCCCTCAGCAGTTCCTGAATCTCCTTCTCATGCGAGACAAACTGCCGCTTTTCACGAATCAGGCCGACCACCTGCAGCAGCACTTCCTCAATATAGGTGTCATCAAAGAGAAAGATCGGGGTATGCATTTCATCCGCAAGTTCAAGAACCGATTCCGGCAGCTCCGAAAAATACGCCGTCTTCACCAGAAGTCCTGCGATTTTCTGGTGAATCAGTGCCTCCAAGGATTCTCGCAGCAGCGCCTCATCCCCTCTGGCATATGCCAACGTCGTCAGCACCAGATCGCCCTCATAAAAATCCGGCAGACGGATTCGTGAGGGATCATATTCAAGCAGAACGACGTCCGTGACTACACGTTCAAGTCCTTCATCTCCAGCCACAAGTCGAAGATTTTCCACCTGCATTTTGCTCTGCAGTTCCCGGATGTAAATCATTGTCAGTTCCTCGCACAATACAGGGTCATATCACAGAATGTAAAGAAGGATAGCCAGTACGTGACAGATGGATCCCGCCACAACAAAGATGTGAAAAATAGAATGCATATATCTGCGTGTTCTGCCCAGCCCATACAGAATCGCTCCAATGGTATAGAGAATACCGCCTGCAAGGATCAGCCAGAATGCCGGCATGCCAATGGCCTGAATCAGCACCGGCAGCTTAAAGATGATGGTCCATCCCATGAGCAGATAAAGGACCATGGAAATATGCTTAAAGCTCTTAAGATCAATGCTGTTGAGAACAATGGCGGCAGCGGCCAGCCCCCAGACAATACCGAAGATCACCCAGGCACTGACCTTGTCTACCCTCGCCAGGCCACACAGAAGGACCGGTGTATAGCTTCCGGCGATCAGGATATAGACCGAACAGTGATCCAGAACCTGCATGACCCGTTTCCCCCGCCCATCCGGGAGCCCGTGATAGATGCTCGACATTGTATACAGCAAAATCATGGACACGCCAAAGACAATGGAGCTTGCAATCCCGACACCACTGTGGTGCATCGCAGAACGGATGATGCAAAGGACCAATGCCGCTACGGCAATGGCTCCACCCACAATATGAGTGATCATGTTCATTCTTTCTTCTGCCTTTGTATAAAACGGCATGTCCCGTTCCATTAAAGGAGTTCTGGTCATTGTAACTCACGCTTTCATCTAGTTTTTAATATCATGTTATATGTTATCAGAAATCTTATTCTTCGTCAACCCTCACTCGGCACAAATTGTACAAATCTTTCCCGCATCGAATCCGAAACTCCTATCCCGGAAATCGCAGACTCGGATCATCTCCATGATCTGTTCCCGGAAATGTGCAGAATCAAAAAAAGGAAGGCAACGCCTTCCTTCATTTGGATTACTTGATCTCGACGGTTCCGCCGGCCTCGGTGAGCTTCTTCTTGATCTCCTCGGCCTCGTCCTTGCTGACAGCCTCTTTGAGGGTCTTGGGAGCGCCTTCGACCATGTCCTTGGCTTCCTTGAGTCCCAGGCCGGAAACGACCTCACGAACAGCCTTGATGACAGCAACCTTCTTGGCAGCGTCAAAGCCGGTGAGAACAACATCAAACTCGGTCTTCTCCTCAACTGCGGCAGCAGCGCCAGCGCCAGGAGCGGCAGCGGCAACAGGAGCAGCGGCGGTTACGCCAAACTTTTCTTCGAGAGCCTTAACAAGCTCAGAAGCCTGAATCAGAGTCAAGCTTTCAATCGCGGAAACGATCTCATTAATTTCCATTGTTTGTTCCTCCATGTTAATTTGTAGTTGTAAGTGGGATATTACTCAGCAGCAGCTTCTGCTTTCTTATCTGCAATTGCCTTAATAACATAAGCAAGAGCAGTAGCCTGAGAATTGAGTGCGCCCATGATCTTGGCGATGAGCTGTTCACGCGGCAGGATGTCGGCAAGAGCCTTGATCTCGTCCACGGTCTGAACCTGACCATCCATGATACCGGTCTTGATGGTAAGCGGAGAAGTCTTTTTGTCCTTCTCAATACCACTGATGAATTCCTTCACGATCTTAGGACCGGAAACCGGGTCATTATTGCTGAAAATGTATGCATTCGGGCCTTCCAGCAGCTTGGAATCGATTTCGATTCCCTTGTTGGCAAGTGCACGACGCACCATCGTATTCTTAAGAACACAATAGTCAACACCGGCTGCACGGCACTTTGCACGAAGTGCGGTAACTGCCTCAACCGTCAGTCCATTGTATTCTACAACAACAAGAGATTCAGCTTTTTCAATCTTCTCTTCAATCTCGGCAACAAGTGCCTTTTTGGCTTCAAGATTTGAAGACATTGTACGTTCCTCCTTCCTCAATTTGTCCGAAAGAAAAGCCCTTGCGCATGGCGCAAGGGCAATAATACTCAATTGCTCACTCGCACCTCGGCTGGCAGGTCACTCCCTTATGATGCATCTCAGCATCGCCAACTGTCTCTGGCACTGACGTTTCAATCGGGGCATAGTCTAACACATCATGACATGCGTGTCAAGAAATGTTTTTGCTTTTTTTCGGTGAATCAGAACTTCAGTGAATTGATCTTGATTCCAGGTCCCATGGTGGTGGAGAGCACGGCGCTGCGGATGTAGGTACCCTTTGCAGCGGCTGGCTTCGCGCGGATGATCGCGCTCATGAGGGTATTCAGGTTTTCGGTCAGCTGCTCAGCAGTAAAGGACTTCTTTCCGATCGGGCAGTGAATGATGGCCTGCTTATCAAGACGATACTCAACTTTACCAGCTTTGATGTCAGCGATGGCTTTGGTCACATCCATGGTCACCGTGCCGCTCTTCGGGTTCGGCATGAGGCCTTTCGGTCCAAGGACCTTACCAAGACGTCCGACAATACCCATCATGTTCGGGGTAGCAACGACGACATCGAAATCAAACCAGTTCTCGCCCTGGATCTTTGCAACAAGCTCCTCAGCGCCAACATAATCGGCACCGGCAGCCTCTGCATCCTTCGCCTGGTCGCCCTTGGCGAACACGAGAACGCGAACCTTTTTACCCGTTCCATTGGGCAAAACGACAGCGCCACGAACCTGCTGGTCAGCCTGACGAGGATCTACGCCAAGGCGAACAGAGATCTCAAGAGTCTCATCAAAGTTAGACTTTGCTGTCTGCAGTGCAAGCTTGACCGCCTCATCGGGATCATAGAGCTTTCCGCTCTCAATCAGCTTTGCGCTTTCAATATACTTTTTGCCGTGTTTCATTTTTATCCTCCTTGTGGTACAAACGGTTTAACCTCCCACAGTTCGTCGATCCCCTGAATCAGGGGAGTGATAGTTGATCTTTATCAGTCCTCGGCGACAGTAACGCCCATGGAGCGCGCCGTGCCCTTGACCATGCTCATCGCGGCCTCGATGCTGCCTGCATTCAGATCCGGCATCTTGCGCTCGGCGATTTCGCGAACCTGAGCCTGCGTCAGCTGTCCGACCTTTGTACGGTTCGGCACACCGCTGGCGGTCTCAATGCCTAGTGCCTTCTTGATCAGAACCGGTACCGGCGGGGTCTTGGTGATGAAGGTGAAGGTACGATCGGAATAAACGGTGATGACAACCGGGATGATCATACCAACTTCATTTTTGGTGCGCTCATTGAATTCCTTGCAGAATCCAGGGATGTTGACGCCGTGCTGACCAAGCGCAGGACCAATCGGCGGTGCTGGATTTGCCTTGCCTGCCGGAACCTGCAGTTTAATCATGCCAGTTACTTTCTTTGCCATGATAATTTCCTCCTAAAATAAGTGGTGATGCGGAACGGAATGTTCCTCCCACGTCCGGTGAAACCGGACTTCCTTTACAAAAACCGGGAACCCCGGTGATTGCCTAATTTGGCACGAATCAGAATTTCTGAACCTCAGAAAGACGATAGGTTTCATAGTTCTTCTGATTGAACAGTTCGTAAGAAACCTTAACCGTGCGCTCTTCCTCGTTGATCTCCTCGACCAGTGCAATCTGATTTTCGAGAGATCCTGTCTTGATGCGAACCCGATCACCCGGGGCAAGGTCCACTTTGGAGCCCTGCTGGCCCTGAGTCATTTTGAGGAATTCCTCATCCGTAAGCGGAATCGGCTCGCTTCCCGGCCCGACAAAGCCGGTCACACCACGTGTGTTTCTGACCAGATACCAGGTCTCCGGTGTTTTGAACATGCGAACCAGCACATAACCCGGATAGGTCTTATGCTTTACAATCTTCTCAACACCGTTTTTGATCTCGACAACCTCTTCCTCGGGCACTACGGCATCAAGGATATGTTCCGACATCTTCCAGCCAATCGGTACCGGGTTTATTGGATTTGCATCCGTGGTTTTCATCAAATTACGATTCAGGTGATTGATGACATAGCCGTCTACCGGTGCTTCCGGTGCCGACTCATTCATCGACCTTTTATCATAATTTTCGACAGCCAGCATGATATTTTTGGCTACCTTGTCCTCATATCCGGAATACGTATGGACAATGTACCACATTGCTTTTTCTTCCTGATAAATATCCGTGCTGCCGAGGCCTTCACCCATACTGCGTTCTTCTTCAGTCATGGTCCAATCTCCATTTTACGATTACAGCGCAATGAGCTGCTTAACAATAAACGAAGAGCCCATATCGAGCAAACCGACGACCAGTGCAAGGACAACGACGAAAACGACAACAACGATGGAATAATTGATCAGATCCTCGCGAGAGGGCCAGGAAACTTTTTTGAGTTCAGCAACCATATTCTTAAAAGCAGTAGAAATGGTCGTAGGAAGCGCCTTGATCCAATTTACTGCCTTTGCAAAGAAGCCTGGGTTGGCTGCCTTCTGAACTTCTTTTTTCTCAGACATATTCTCACATCCTCATTCGTCTTTCCATCCGAATTAACGGGTTTCCTTATGAACGGTATGCTTCTTGCAGAAACGGCAATATTTCCGCATTTCGATACGGTCCGGATTGTTCCGCTTATTCTTCATCGTGTTGTAGTTCCTCTGCTTGCATTCTGTACAGGCCAGCACGACTTTCACACGTACACCTGCTTGTGCCATACAAGACACCTCCTTCTTTCTTGAGCCACCCTTTTTATCGGGCTGCAAAACATGCTCGCCTATTGTACATCAGGGGAATACTGCTGTCAACAGGTTTTTTCAAATTTTTCTATTTTTTTGTTCATGCTCCCGATTTCTCGTTTTTTTTCCATTTTTCTCGTTTTTCGGCTTTATTATTTAGCTATTTCGTTATTTTTATCAAACCCGTTCTTTTGCTCTTCCGCCCTATTTTCTCCTCCGATCGGCGATTTGCGTCCCTCACCCCTTACCTGACCGAAAACTGGACTGTCCATTTCCCCGGTTTTCCGTATAATTACAGTGAGGGTAGTGTGAGGTTTTTTCCCTCAGACGCTTCGCCTCCCTTCAGTAAGACCCCAAGAATACTTTCAAAGGAGATCTTTGCATGAAACGATTTTTAGCCGTCTTTCTTCTTTTCACTCTTTTCTCCCTCGGCGCATTTGCCGCCTCATATGATCCCTACTCTCCGGATTCACTGATTGAAACTGTGAATCAGGCTCTCCCTCTCATCCTTCGTGTTGAGGGAAAGAACGAGAATGTGATTGAGGAGACTCAGAAGCGTCTGAATGTCACGTATACCGAACAGGAGGGGACAATCCTCTATTACAACAATCCTGACTGGAAGGTAGAGTTCTCCTTCTTCTATCCGGAAAAGGCAGATGCTGCGCTTCCATCCACCGCTGTCAATTTTGTCCTTTCCTCCGAGCTGAGTTCCGAGGACATCTCTGACATGCTGTATGCTTATGCGATTGCCATTTGCTACGGAAATGATGAAATGGACCCCAATACCCTCCATAGCTGGCTTTTGGAGCCCGCAAATCTTAACAATCTTTACACAAGCCCCATTGGCACCTTCTCTAACATTCCCGGTGAAAACGGAATTCAGATTGCACTGTTCAAGGAATCCAATGCCGATTTGGTTCCGGCCGAAACCTCTCAGCCTTTGGCCTCCCAGACAACAAAGCCTCAACCGTCCGCACCGCTTCAGAATGTGTTAGTCGAAGGTGGCGGCGTTACCGTCCAGTATGTAAGTGCAGAACCGTTTACAACAGCAAGCTTCCCTGCCACCATACGCATTAACCTGCACATCATCAACAATTACAAGAACAGTATTATGGTCCGTCTGTTTGACTCAACGGTCAACGGCACAGAGGTCGCCGGCATCGGTGCTTTTGGCATCAAGGCCAACACCGATACGACGGATGAATGGATATTGCTGAGCGGAAAAACCCAGTCTGCCTGGAATGCCGTCTGCAACGCCAAATCCGCCAAGTTTACGATTCAGATTCAGGATGAATCCAGCAGAGAAATTCTGGGCGTCAATACCGTCACGCTGGATCTTTCCTCACTCCCGTATTTCACGCCTTACCCATCTCCAAGAAATACACCCGAACCGGAACCCGGTACCGTAACCGCTGCTCCCACCGCTAAGCCTACCGCAAAACCGACAGCCCGGCCTACCGCAACGCCTCGCACCAAGAGCGAGATCAAATGGCTGCATTTTTCGGATCGGCTCTGGGCGGAGTGGGACAATGAAAGTGCAAATCGTCTCAAAATCCGATTTGAAATCGTCTCTGACCAGTATCCCATCAAGTCCTTCGATATGTACGTCTATGCCACAAACTTTATGGGAGAACGCATCTACGGCGATAATTTTACCTACAACTTCACGACCAACCGCTCAATGACCAGTTACCGCACTGCCTGGTCCGATTATATTCGTCTGCCACAGCGCAGTTCGATCAACGAAGTCTACTGCGGCATTAAGCGTGTCACGCTTCGGGATGGTTCCGTTGAGGAAATTCCGGATAGCGATATCGTCTACTATTACTGGACCATCCACTGATAATAACAAACCGGGGACTGCCTCTTTTCGCAGTCCCCGGTTTTTTCTGTACCATCGCGGTGCATGTGCATCCGCTTATTATCCACCAAACTCAGAGAATTTTTGTCCATCCTTTTTGCTTCAGATAGGATCGGGCATGAGGCCAAATTCTACAAGCAGTTGGTCTCTATATGCTTCATTTTCCGTGACTTTTTTGATATCTCCGTCTCTCCCGACATTAAGCAGGTTTGCGATCAACTGAGTTACCATACGCGCCCCATCTGCTCTGCCTTCTTTTCTGCCTTCTACTATTCCTTCTTTTCTGCCCTCTATTCGTCCCTCTTTCCTGCCCTTCCTCTCACCTTTTTTCATACCGTCTCTTTCGAACAGTTTCATCGTTTTTTTCTCATTATATTCTGTGAAGCATCTTTTTACCCTCAAGTGATCGCCTCCCATTCC
>JAFUZM010000260.1 GCA_017476605.1 Clostridia bacterium | reverse complement strand
AATCTGAAGTTCATCGCCAACATCGTTATCACCAACTTTTGTGATCTTGATGAAGCCCTGATCTTTAGTGCTGATTTGAGCATTTTTGAAGAAGAAGGTGCTGCTTAACTCGTCTTCATTGCCTTCGATGTTTTCGCCATTCTCATCTTCACCATTGAGGCTATCTTCAGTCTCCTCAACTTCTCCTGCTGGCAAGGCCTCATCTGAGCTGATGTACCTGGGATTTCCATCTTCATCCAAGCCATCTTCTAACCCTTCGCCTATCAGTTCTTCCTCGGATTGGCCTTCTTTGAGTTCTAGACCATCAAGGCCCATCAATGGACTCAATGCAAGGAGTTTTGAATCTTCCAATGATAGAGGATTGAGCGTATTAAGTGGTGAAGTCAGACTCAGAGGAGATACAGTATTTGAAGTGGATGAGTTGTCAGTATTTGTAGAAGGATCAGTCCAACCAGTTGGTTTCCAGTCTCTACCACACTCTTCGCGCGTATTTTCATCTCCATCAGTCTCATGATAATAGGAACCATTGCCTACAGCGGTAACAACAGTCTTGGTGAAAGTACCAGAGGAGCCAGTATAAATTTCATAGCTGGTATATCCGGATTCATAACCATTGGTTGTTTGTATATATGAGATGACAGATTGAGAATCTCCAGTCTGATCATTACGTGTGATACTTGTAGAGAAAACTACACCGTTTGGTTCTTCTGATCTATGAGAAGTTGAATATGAACCATCTGCATGTTTTTTGTATGTATCTGTGTATGTAATTACTGCCCCGGTAGAGCTTGTTATTGTTCCGGTTCTGGATGTTACTGATCCACCTTCGTTGGCAGTAGAATAATAATCATCTATGCTTTTTGTTCCATCTGCATTCGTGGTTGTTACAAGACCAGACCTAGTTTGCCCATTATCTGCGGTATAACTAATCGTGTATGTTTCTGTTGAAGAATGGCCGTCCTCGTAATTGATAGTCACAGTACCTGTTCTTCCGGTAATTGTATTATTTTCATCCTTTGTTAACTCATAGGATTCTGTACGAGTCCCTTCGGGAATGACGTCTGTCCATGTTCGGTCTGTTTCCGTCCAGTTTGAATCATATTCAGTGGATACAATATTGCCTTCTGAATCTGTATAGGATCTTTTTGCGCTGACGAAATTGTCCTGGCTATCACGGGTTTCAGCATTTTGAGTTTTCATCCCTGCTGCATTTGTATCAGTACGATCTATGGTATGATATCCATCTGGTGTTGTTGTGTCGATTAAAACATATGAACCTAGACTTTGCTTGGATTCGCCTTCTCCAGACCAGATATTTGCATTCTTGGTAACAACCATTGTACCGTTAGAGGAAGTTTTAGTAGTCTCTGTATAGTGCTCAGTCTGTGTACTTGTGCTTCCATCGTCATTATTTACTTGGCGAGTTACATCAGCTGTACGGGTTGATGAGCCATCTTCATTATACTGTATCTGGTATGTTTCTTTATCCAATACTCCGTTCGTTGTAATTTCTTGGTAACCGTTAGTTATTTGACCATCGCTATTCTTATAATAGTTACCATTATCGCCATTATTTTTTTCCCAGGTGGTATGGTCTTTAGTGATGTTACCATCGGCATCTTTTTCAATGATTTGTGTTGTTGTTGTGAGACTAACGAGATCACGAGAATTAGTGGTAGTCTCAGTTCCACCGGTTTCATTTTTAACGGTTGTGCTTGTATAGCTGCTATACCAATGCTCCGCACTTGTATTATCCGAATTTTTTTGGCCTATTGTAGTAGTCTCTACCACATGCCCTTCGGTTGTAATAGTACCATCAGCATTTTTGGTTTCTTTATAAATCTCTGTTTTGGGAGTGTTATCAGAATATCCAGTCCTATTTGTCGTAGAGTTCTTTATATAGGTACCATCATCATGATAAACAACGCTAAAAGTTTCATCTGAAACAACACCATCAGAAGTTGTTATGTGGCTGGAACCGCGTTCTTCTCGTCCTCCTGCTCCATATGTTATTTCGCCATAATTACCATCATCGTTTTTCCAATGACTTTCTCCACTTAGGTACGTTTCATTTTCACCATATGTTGTGGTTCCCCAATTGTATTCATCATTCTTCCAATGGCTTTCTCCACTTAGGTATTTGCTGTCTGGTTCTGGTCCATAGTTTTTAATCGAATAATTATCATCATCTTTACGCCACTCTATACATGTGCTTTGGATTGTTTCTCCATCGCTAGCAAAAGATTTGGTGGTTGTTGTTTGACCTTCGTTTTCAGGAGTTGTTGATGTGGTTGTGATTTTAGTAATCTTGTTGTTATCATTTCTTTCAGTCACCTCAGAATACTGAAGCTTAATACTTTTATCGTCTTTGATTTCTCCAGCGTATTGAGTAGCGGTTCTCGTTGTTGTTTTTCCTTCAGTTTTTATTATATATTCTTCTCGGGTGACAGTTCCATTATTTCTTGTTATTGTGTATCCAGTAGTTCCGTCAGATGTGTTTGTATAATGATTTTCTTCGACAATTACAGTACCAACTGTTCTTATTTCTGTTCCTTGTTTCGATGTGGCATTGAAAGTTGTCTCGGTTACAGTATCACCTTTAGTTGTAATTGTATACGAGGTAATATTGCTTTCATCGGAAATCGGATACCGTTCGCCTCCGCGTATTATACTATCGTCAGTATACTCATAATGATAGTTATCCTTTTCTCCGTCTTCAATAATCCAACCAGTTGTTTTTCTGTCATCATTGTCTTTATTGTAATGTTCTTCGCTTATTGTTGTTTCTCCGTCCTTTATAATTTCATAATAAGGAAGAGCCTCGGTAGCGATAGAACCAGTACGAACGCTTTTACTACCATCATAGGTAATTTCGTAATCATCAACAGTAGATCCACTGGATTTTTTGCCTGATCTTGATGAAATTATTCCGTTTGTATACGTGATTGTATAATCATCGACGGATTGATCTGTGTCGGTAAAGATGTTGTGTTCTTGACTGGGCTTTCCATTGACATCATATGAGATACTATACACATTTGTTGTACCATTTTCTGTCCTTGTGCCAGAACTACTAGAAATAATACTTCCGTTATATGTGTTTGTATAGTCATCAATGACTGTCTCGCCATTATAGATTTTACCAGTACGTTCACTGGTATTGTTTTCTTTATAAGTAACTTTATACTTATCAACAGTGTTATCGGACCTAGTCAGTGCGCCTTCACGCTTGACAGGGGATTCATTCTCTCCATAGGTCAACGTATACTTATCGGTTCCATCACTATTCGTCAACGTTCCCTCACGTTCACTCAAGAAACCGTCATCAGTAAAGCTAGCGGTATACTTATCTGTAGTTCCAGCTTTTTTGTACGTTCCACTCAGCCCGGATTTAATGCCAGTTTCATTATAATCGGTTGTAAAACTGTCAATTCCACCATCTGGATAGGTAACAATGTCACTGCGAGATATGGGTGTTCCATCAGCGCGACTATAGAGGGTATATTTGACTACGGAACCATCGGTATTTTTGATGGTACCGGTTTTTGTCTGAGTTTCATCCTCGTCATCATAAGAGACAGTGTATTTATCGACAGAACCATCCTCAGCGGTTTCACGTCCCTCAGTGACGCGGCCCTGATCGTCGGTCTTTGTATAGTCAACCTCGGGTGTTGGCGTTGGAGCCTTTGGGGGTGCCGTCGTCTCAGATGGGGCAGGGGTTTTCTCCGGATCAGAAGGAATTTCTGAATCGCTGGGCTCCTCAGGCTCATTTTCACGATTGCCATCTGAACCGTCGCTGGAGTCATCGTCATCATGATAAGAAGATATTCTGCGCTCATCGGAGGGGACAAGCTTTGTTGTCGCAGGGGTGACAGATGGAAGAGGAGCAGGCGTTGAGGACTCGGCAAGCTGCGCTTCAAGTGCTGCAGCAACAGGGGCAAGAAGCTCAGTGACGCCATTCTCTGTTATGATTTTCGAAAGCTCATTATAGTCCCCAGGGAATGCCAGAAACTGGATGCCCGGGCAGCCCAGGAATGCATCTTTCTCAATATGATCAATGCTGGCGGGCAGGGATACATTGGTGAGCCCGGGCAGATCAGAGAAAATGGAGGTCGTAATTGAGGTGACGCCATCACTGAGGATCAGCGCACGGATTTCATCTTTATATTCTTCCCAGGGCAGAGGGGTAGGGAAGGAATCAGCACCAAGTTCACCTGTTCCGTTTATGAATAGGATGTGCGTGGCTGTATTGTATACTGCTGAAAATGTATCAAAGGAATAAGATTCCGATGATGTGGGTAAAGTTGTTTCTGCGAGAGCAGAAGGGTTTGGAGTGGAAGACAACATAAGACTGATGGGCAAAATCACAGATATCGCTTTGCCGGTTTTCTTCATGATTCACTCCTCCTTCCTTAAAGCGATAATAATTGAAAAAGTATCTTTTTTCACGTCAAACATTATACTGCAAACAGCGGTGAAAAGCAACATGACAGAAAGGATCAAATGTTGGAGGATACAGCTTCTGGTAATTGCATACCTTATGGGTGAGAACAGTTCAAAGCGACAAAGAGCAATGATAAAATGCACTGTGTGAAGGCTACGAATCTTCCTGGCAACAGGGAAAGGATGCAGATCATACGTCTATATGTTGATACGAAGGACACATGGTCGTGTCAGGATGACTCATGCTTGTCATAGCAAGAAAACTGACTTATGAGACGACAGCAAATGCCATAGAGAGTGTAGCGTTTTGGTAGGATTGTGGATGGCATCCGAATCAAATCCAAGTTCAATCCTGCATTCAGTGTGTGGGCTATTGAGAATGAATGCATCATAAAGGTTTGCGTGGGATACCAGAAGCAGAATGGCGTGTATCTGAACAGGAGGATGGAGAAAAGGCTCCGGAGATATCGGCAATGTCAGGGTATTCTGCGACACATCGGGTCGCATTGTTTTTGGTGAAATGCAAGGCGCGAAGAGACCGTTTTCAAAGGGAGCCACAGATGATATAATTCAGATAAAGACACGAAGTGACGTTTCGCACGGATATTTGAAATGGTCTACGGTGTATAAGAAGGGCTTTCTGGTGGGCAAATTTGTAAACGGAGAGACAGAGCGTCTTCACCACCAGCTGTATGGAGAGCAGAGCAGGTCACTCCAAATGGATTAACGCAGCATGATCTCCCGAAGACGGAGAAAACGGAAAGGAACAAGATGACACGAAAACTGTATTATGAGGATGAATACCTCAGTGAATTTGATGCCCAAGTACTGACGTGTGAGCCCCAGGATGGGAAATGGCAGGTGACATTGAATCAGACGGCTTTTTTCCCGGAGGGAGGCGGACAGTGGCCGGATCTGGGACACCTTGGGAACGTCAATGTGCTGGATGTGCAGGAGCAGGGAGATGAGGTGCTCCATTTTACAGATGGTCCCCTGGTACCTGGGGATGCTGTTCATGGAAGCATTGACTGGGAACGACGCTTTTCCGTGATGCAGCAGCATAGCGGCGAGCATATCTTTTCCGGACTGGTGCATGCACATTACGGATATGATAATGTGGGCTTTCATATAGGGACAGATGCCGTGACCATGGATTTCAACGGAATGCTTACGATGGAACAGGCGCTTGAAATCGAACAGGAAGTCAATCAGTTCATCTATAAGAACATTCCCATTGAGCATCTTATCCTTGTTGGCGAGGAGAAGGAAACCCTTGAATACCGCAGTAAGAAACCTATTGAGGGGGAACTGCGTATCATTCGAATTCCCGGCGCGGATACATGTGCCTGCTGCGGGACACATGTGAAAATGACGGGCGCTATCGGCCAGGTAAAGGTACTTGGGATTCAGAAGTACAAATCCGGTGTCCGTGTTTCTATCCTTTGCGGCAAGCGGGCACTCGAGTATGAGGATCGGGTACTTGAGGAGATGGATCGGATTCGGATTCTGCTCTCCAGTAAGGGCGAAAACGCAGCAGGTATTGTAGAGCATCTCCTGGAAGATCGACGCCAGCTTCGTTATGAGCGGGAACAGATGGCAATGCAGCTATTTGAGATGCAGATGGAAAAAGAAAAAACAGAGTCGATCCGCGTTATTGTCTGTCCGGCACTGTCGCCGGAGAGTACTGCAAAGGCGGCGGGGAAGCTGGCAGCTGGCGCAACCGTGGCACTTGTCATCAGCGGAACGGAGGAACTGCATCCCTTTGCGATGGGCATGGAGGCGGGAAATGTCAGAGAACTGACAAAACAGATGTGTGCTGCTTTTAACGGAAAAGGTGGCGGCAAACCGGAGATGACACAGGGCAAGATTGCATGCGCAGATGAAGCGATGCTCAGATCGTGGCTGACCTCTGCGATAGAGCAAAGCAAGTAAATGCTCAAATAAGAAAACACAGCACAGGGGAGATTGTGCTGTGTTTCTTTGGCTTAGAGGATAAATGCGCCAGACGGGGATGTCGTGGAGACATCATATGCTCATGCGACTTTGGAGCTCATAAGGGAACGGATTATTTGACTGCGGGCAAATCCGGCAGGCTGTCCGAGTAAAAGTACATGCCATCGCCTGCAACAAGCAGTCCATCATAGAGCTCAAGCGTGGCAAGGATATCCTCGTTTTCATTTCTGAAAATGTAACTGGTGGATCCGCCGGTTGTGCTGATTGCATTGGCTTTGCCAAGGATCCAGCCGTGTGCGGCAAGGCTACGAAGCTCTGTTTCTATATTTTCATCGGCCTCATGAGGAATGGGGCCTGCTTCACAGTCGTTAACGACAGCCTGGATGGAGGCGGTGTCAGGATCAAAGGGCGGCCATTTGAGAAAAATGGAAATCGGAATGGGAACGAATCCCTGAGGACCCATGCCTGTATAGGCGTAGGTCGTGACATTCGGGAACAGAATGCGGAGATACCGATACAGAGCCTGAGCATTCGGATCAGTGTTTTCACTGCGGTCATCGCCCGAGAGGCCGAGGAGAACCCAATCCGGATTACCCTCTCTGTCATACTGCAGCGCATAGCTGTACTCATCTCCGGCATCCGACGCGACACCTTCGGATGGGCAATCCTGCTTTTCTGCAGAGGAAACCAGGCTTTCAATCTGAAAGAGAACATCCGAACCCAGCTTGTTTTGAGGAATCAAAATGTCTGTCCCTTTCAGGTATTCAAGCTGAGCACTGGTGCCGTATGGCCATTTCAGTTTGCTGTCGGAACCTGTTCCGTACCAGAGAGTACCGGTATCGTCGATACATCCGATCTGAACCAGATCGCCCCATCCGACCTGACGGTAATACGTATAAAGAAGGATGCGACCCATTTGGGTGTTTTCTGCTATCCCGGCAAGGGGCATGAGCAAGAGGAGAAGAGACAATAAACAGAGTATGGATTTCATGGATCATCGCTCCTTTGTGTTCCTGTTTGTCTATTGGACGAACCAAGGAATGAAAAAGTTCCTGTCCACAAGGAGAAAAGATACGGGCAATTACCGAATGCCCATAAAGGCGCCATAGAATGAATTGAAGGTGTTACGAATGCTTTGCAGGGCATTCGCATGGAATCGCATGAGTGCAGTGGTTTCGTCGGTACTTTGTGAAGCGTCGCCAGTGTAGGATTCAGCAAACGTAAAGGAACTGAGGCAGCGACTAAGTGTAGGCAAAAGCTCTGCGAGTTCCCCATTACCTGCAGTGACGCCGGTAAAGAGGTATACGGTATTGAACCAGGTGTCAACGCCATCGAGGTCGTAACTCATACTGACTGTCGGCTGCGCAGTGACAATGCCCTCGCAGGGGATTCCGGCATCATTTTCAAACTGGATAATGGCAACAGCGTTGTCCGCGCAATTCTCCGGTGCCGGCAGGTCGCTTTGCTCGGCATCCAGCACGGTTACGTTGTTGATCTCAGGGAAGATGTCAGGTGCAACGGACATGCCGGATTCTGCGTACTTGGCGGAAAAGGTCCGAATCTCGGGAAGAAGGTGCAAGAAAGCAGGAACGGTGACCGGGGAGAGGACGGGAGCGTCTGCAAAGAATGAATATGAGCCCATATCGGGGAAAAGCCTGCTGAACTCCGCATACTTTTCCTTTGCCTCTGTACTTTTGAGGAAAGGCTCCGCTTTCATCATCAGAAAGACGGTACGCTCCGGATGGTCGGGATCCCATGCTTTGAAAGCAAACGAAGCGTATTCTCCGCTAGTCTTGATCTGCCAGCCGTCTGGCAGCGAAATGGAGAATCGCTCATCCTGATACAGGGATGTGGAGCTGTCCGTTGATTCCGGGGAGAGACTTGTGTCAGTGTCGGAATCGATATTTACATCGCTATCCGGTTGATAGTACCGGACGATTGTGTCAAGAACGGCAAGCGCGGATTCACTTTTTCCCTCTATGAATTTTGCTCCATATTCAACGTCACCATCGTTTCGGATTTCGATGGCTCTCAGCAGGACGAGCTGATTTCCACCTGTGGTATAGTGATACTGCGCACAGTAAAGCGATTTTCCGCCGATCTCCACTTGCTGACATGGGTTAGTCCCAACGGAGTCATAACTGTTTTCCATATACTCGCGGTATACGTTGTTCAGATAGTTGACTGGGTCGTTAAATTTTGTGGGTCGACGCGAGACAAAGGCAAACGGAACATAGCCCGGGTGCTCTGCATAGACGAAGAATCCGAGATCATCCTCGCTCCACTCAGCGCTCAGGCCAGAGGCAATTTTGGTAGAGAATTCCTGCTCGGCACAATGAACCTCTTCCAGGATTTTCTCTTGCGAATCTGAAGAGAGGCTTACACTGGCATCTGAATCCGATGATGCGTCTGGCTGGTAGTACCGGACAAGAGTGTCAAGAACGGAAAGCGCAGAGTTGCCTTGCCCCTCGGCGAACTTTGCCCCGTATTCAACATCGCCATCGTTTCGAATCTCAATGGCTCTCAGCAGGACAAGCTGATTTTCATCTGTGGTATAGTGATACCGGGCGCAGTAAAGCGTTTTCCCGCCGATCTCCACTTGCTGACATGGGTTTGTCTCGACAGAGCCGTAACGACTTTCCATATACTCGCGGTACACGTTGTCGAGATAATTGACCGGGTCATTAAATTTTGTGGGTCTGCGGCTGACAAAGGCAAACGGAACATAGCCCGGGTGCTCTGCATAGACGAAAAATCCGAGATCCGCCTCGCTCCACTCGGCAGTCAGGCCAGATGCGGCTTTGGTAGAGAAGGCCTGTTCATCACAATGGACATTCACAAGATTTTCTGCTATCGCAAGACCCGAAAACAGAAAGAGAACACATGTAATCATTGCAAGAAATTTCATGAGATCATCCTCCGATCACTCTGGATAGTTGGCATCCTCATAGTACAGGGAAAAAGCCCCGTAGTGCAAGGGAAAAGCGACAATTCCGGAGTGAAACCAGGGATGGTTTTCGGTCAGGTCGGGGAATAGCAGTCCTGATTCTGAAATGGGGATAGCGCCTGAGAGGCATGAAAAAAGCCACTGCAAAGCAGTGGCTTTAAATCATTGCATTTTCTGAGTGGTTTCCCATCCGGCATTGATGGCTTTCTGGTGAGATACGGCGTAGTCGCCGATTGCCTCAGCGCGGGCCATGGGGATCGGGAAGTGAACACAGAGATGACCTTTGAAGTTGTTGGTGGTAATGTGCTGTGTTCCGTGAGGGGTATCATGCGTGGAACCGATATAGGTTTTTCCGTCTGCAAAGGTCACCCAGACAACCTTGGGTGTCCATGTGGTCTTTCCACCAAAGGCTTTCTGCATGATTGCGGTATCCTCTGCGGTAACCGGCTCAGCATCCATGTGTGCATCCTTTGTCATGATGCGAAGTTTCCAGGAGTATCCGGTGGAAAAATCATAGACAGTGCAGTATTCGCCGTTGCTGTAGGAATTGCGCCAGTTGTAGAAACTGTTATAGATGACTTTGCTGGCAGAGGCAACAGTGGAGCCGGAGCTGCTGGTACGGCTACTGTACTCAGCATTGATGGCCGCCAGCGTCTTGGAGCCTGCAATACCATCTGCGGAGAGTCCCTTTGACTTCTGGAAGGCGATGACCGCATCTTTTGTGACGGTACCGAAGTTGCCTGTCTGATTTCCATTGAAATAGCCAAGCGCGGCCAGAATCTTCTGGAGCTTCTTAACCTCGTCGCCCTTAGAGCCTTCGCTGAGTGCATTGGCTGTGCTGAGCGCGGAAACCTTTGTGGTCGTGGTTGTGGAGCTGCTGGAACTGCTGGTTGTAGAAGTATCTGCTACGACGCTGGCACCGGAGTTGGACAGCTTCTTTGAGATGGCAGAGAGGGTTTTGGCACCGGCAACGCCATCTGCAGAGAGACCGTTGGCCCGCTGGAAATCGTAAACAGCTTCCTTGGTCAGGTTGCCGTAGTTTCCGGTAACGGAACCACTGTAATAACCAAGGGCTTTGAGGTTCTGCTGAAGCTGGCGAACTTCCTCGGACTGAGATCCGAGCTTGAGCATCCCTGAACTGGAGCTGGAACTTGATGTGCTCGAGCTTGTCTGAGTGGAGGAACTGCTGCTGCTTGAGGAAGTCGTGGACTTGCCACTGACAGCTGCGGCGATCTTAGAGAGCGTCTTGTCACCTGCAATGCCATCCGCAGAAAGGCCATTGGCCTTCTGGAAAGCAGAAACTGCCGCTTCGGTTTTACTGCCATAGTGTCCGGTGACCGAACCGGTATAGAAGCCGAGAGCGGAAAGGTTCTGCTGGAGCTGCAGTACCTGATCGCTTTGGGAACCGTAATGAAGGACGGAACCGGATGTACTGCTGCTGGAACTTGTGCTGGAAGATGTACTGGTGGTTGCAGAAACGATGCCGGTTGTGGTGATGCCTGCTGCCTCGTAAAGACGCGTCAGGGTATCCTCACCGACAATGCCGTCGGCCTGCAGCTTGTATTTCTTCTGAAACTTAACAACGGATTCCTTGGTCTTTGTGCCGAAATGTCCGGTAATGTCACCGGTATACAGTTTAAGCTGTTTGAGCGCTGATTGAATGGTTGCGATTTCATCCGCTTCATCGCCGAGGCGATAGTACTGAGCGCTTGCAATACTGAACAGGCAGATCAGCAGTGCGCAGAGAACGGACAGAACGCGGATTTTTGCTGACGCAGTGGAATACATGAGAGCATGCGTCTCCTTTCGCTTGTAATTCGTGACCATAATATTACGAAATTTAACAATTGTCAATAGACATTTTACGAAAATGTTACAATTTTGTAACATTTTCGTAACAATTTTAAAGCGAAAGGCATCATTTTTGCTGTTTAAGAGGGAGTTTCAGCATGATCCCGGGCTCTTTGGAAGGGCCAGCTTGCCTCCTCAATGGCGATATCACGATGCGTGATGTTTACGGGATAATCTCCTGGGAGAAGATGCTCATAGAGTGCCTGAGAGATGGCAACGGAGCGATGCGCCCCGCCCGTGCAGCCAATGGCAACAAGGAGCCGACGCTTTCCTTCGTTTTGATACAGGGGCAGCAGGTAGTCGATGAGAGAAAACAGATGGGTAAGAAAAGTCTTGGTTTCATCCTTGCTGAGAACGTAATCGCGGACAGGTGTCTCAAGTCCGGTATAGGCGCGAATCTCTTTAATATAGTAGGGATTCGGAAGAAAACGAACGTCAAAGACAAGATCACTTTCTCTCGGAATGCCGCGCTTAAAGCCGAAGGACATAATTTCAACACGCAGGCGATGCGGGCTTGACGTACCTGAGAGCAGAATATCCAGCTTTGAGCAGAGCTCCCGGGTACGCATTCCACTGCTTGAGAGGATGTAGTCCGCATGTTCTCTGAGAGGCTGAAGGAGGTTACGTTCCTTTTGGATGGCTTCCTCGAGGGACATGTTTCCTTTCTGCAGAGGATGGTCCCGACGCGTTTCCTTATAACGGTCAATGAGTGCCTCGGTGTCACAGTCAAGAAAAAGAATGGAGATCATATGCTTTTCCCTGGCAGATTCGATGGAGGAGAGAACGGCATCTGCATCAAAAAGGACGCCGCTTCGGGTATCAACGCCGAGGACGACAAGAGAGGGAGCCATTTCGACCTGATCAAAGAGAGAGAAGACCTGAGAGAGGAGTGACGGGGGTAAATTATCCATGCACTGGCATCCACTGTCCTCGAAGTGATGCAGAACGGTGCTTTTTCCTGCTCCGGACATGCCGGTGACAATGAAAAACTTCACTGAACATAACCTCCTGTGTGCAGGTTTATTTGTGCTTGCCAAGTGGTTCTGTCAAGCACCTGCTTCATTGACAGAATCATCACGACGAGATGGGCATGGTCCCTTAAGGAAGATCTTCGCCGAGAATCCGAACCTCAGGTTCCAGCGTGTAACCGGTGCGGTCATGGACAACCTCTTTGACATGGGCCATCAGGGTAAGGATCTCACTTGCCGTTGCATGACCGCGGTTGACGACGAAGCCACAGTGTTTTTCGCTTACCTGTGCATCGCCGATCCGATAGCCCCGCAGACCGGAATCATCAATGAGCTTGGCGGCAAAGGCGCCGGCAGGGCGCTTAAATGTGCTCCCGGCGCTTGGATATTCAAGTGGCTGCTTTTCCCGACGCTTTATGGCAAATGAGTGAATCTCTTCCCGAATGGTTGCCGTATCACCGGGGGTAAGAGTGAGGGATGCTGATATAATGATTCTGTCACTGTTCTCAAAAGCACTGTGACGATAAGAAAAGTCCAGATCTTCACATTTATCCCGATGCATCTGGTT
>JAFUZM010000259.1 GCA_017476605.1 Clostridia bacterium | reverse complement strand
GCTGGTCAGCACTGCGATGAACAAGCGCACTTTCAAAGGATTGCGTCTTAAGAAAATCCGTGTACGTATTGTCGGTGTGTCCGATGGAAAACACATAATAGCCTTTGCTGGCCAGGTTTTCCGCCAGATTGGAAAGCAAAAACCGTGAACCCGGATATCCATGAGAGAGGACAATGGCCGGGAACATGCCCTTTGTGACCGGGTGAGCATCCCGTATGGCGCGCCCCGGAAAGGAAAATGGGGTCAGGTTCATAAGATCCGAGCGCCCCATATGATCCTGGTACGTGCATAGCGGTGCGTTTTCCACAGGCTCAGCCGGATACCATGTTTCAATCAGCAGCTTACGCTCCGAAAGGCGGCCATCTGCCGAAAAATCCGGGACCGCATGACGGACAATGGAAAGGGTTTTGACACCAAAGGCACAGGAACCACGATAGGCATGGACCGGTGCTCCGGGCCGTGCATCGCCGAGGATCGTTCCCTCTTTGCCGTGAATTTCTCCCTGAAACATAGGCTTCCTCCTCTGCAGGTATATGGCTCATCTGTCGGGTATCTGCTGCCTGACAAACGGGCCTGGTCCCTGTCACATTTTTACATATATCCGGATTGCTCCGGTGAGATTGCTGTCAAAAAATATCCGCAGATTCCCGAGGGAGCTGCGGATAGAAAAATTATCCCTTAATACCGGTGGATGCAATGCCTTCTACCAGAGATTTCTGGAAGATCAGGAAGATGATGGTCGCAGGAACGATAGAAAGCGTAGACATCGCGAGTGTAGAGCCGATATCGGATCCGGAGGACGGATCGTTAAACAGCTGCAGGGCGAGGGATACCGGGCGCATGCTTGCTTTGTTGACATACAGCAATGCAGAGAGGTAATCATCCCATCTCCAGATAAAGGAGAAGATGGCGGAGGTGACCAGTGCGGGCACGACCAGCGGAAGGATGATCTGGAAGAAAATTCCGTAATAGGAGCATCCGTCAATTTTTGCTGCTTCGTCAAGGGACTTTGGAATACCACCGATGAAGTTCATGATGAGGTAGACAAAGAAGCCCTGGATGGCGAAGAAATATGGCAGAATCATCGGGTAATAGGTGCCGACCCAGTTCAGATGACGGAACCACATGAACTGAGGGATCATGAGGATCTGGGCAGGGAGCATCATGGTTGAGAGAACCAGGATGAACAGAACCCTGCGAAGCTTGAAATCAAGACGCTGCAGCGCATAGGCAACAAGAGCCGAGGAGAGCAGCGTGCCAAAGGTTGAGGTAAGGGAGATGATAAACGAATTCAGGAAGAAGGTTGCAAAGGTATATCCCATGAAGCCTTTCCAGCCCTGAATATAGTTGCGGAGCGTCCAGGTGGTTGGAATCAGCGAGGACGCTGTCGGAAGTACGGTCTCCGTCGGTTTAAAGGAAGAAAGGATCATCCAGAGAAGGGGATAGATCATAATAAATCCGCCGATGGTGACCAGAACATGATAAATGATGTTTGAAACGTTTTTCTTCTGTGTCATGTTCCTGCTCCCTCCTTACGCGTCGTAAACCCATTTGCTCCTGCTCTTGAAGAGGAGGAGGGTAACGACAGAGACGATCACCAGCATGATCCAGGCGAGTGCAGAGGCATAACCCATCTGGCTCTTTCCCTGTGCCGGGAACGCTTTGTTATACTGATACACGGTATAGAACAGAGTGGAGTTTCTGGGGGCACCGTTGGTAATGAGTTTACACTGTGTAAAGGCCAGGAACGAGTTGATCATCTGCTGGACCAGGTTGAAGAAGATGGTCGGCGTCAGCATGGGAATGGTGACGCTGCGGAACTGCTGGAAGCCATTCGCACCGTCCACCCAGGATGCTTCATAAAGCTCTCTCGGAATCTGCTTGAGTGCAGAAAGGAAGATCAGCATGGAAGAGCCAAACTGCCATACGGTCAGAATGATCAGTACCCAGATTGCCGGGCCTTCACTGAACCAGTTGTAACCAGCCAGAGAGGGGAAAACATGGGAGAAGATCGCGTTGATGGTACCGTTGGATTCGAAAAGACGGCGCCACAGAATGGCAACAGCAACGGATCCACCGATGATGGAAGGCAGATAGTATACAGCACGATACAGGCCGACGGCTCTTGATTCGTGATTGAGAATCAGCGCGACCATGAGTGCAAAGATAACCTTGAGCGGTGTACCGATAAAGGCATAGTAGCAGGTGACAATCAGTGCCTTGCGGAATACGGCATCACTGGTAAAAATCTTGACATAGTTGTTGAGACCGATGAAGGTCGGTGCAGACTGGATGTCATACTTACAAAGCGAATAATACAGCGAAAGAGCCATGGGAATAAGCATGAACATCAGGAAACCAATAATAAACGGCAGACTGAACACGATGCCTGCAACAGATTCCTGACCAAACCATTCACCTAATCCCTGAGGCTTTCTTGCATTGGTTTTTGCTTGCATATGTGCCTCCTTCAGGCGTTTTAGGGAATTCGGAAAAGGGAGGGCATACGCCCTCCCTTTTTAAACGAACGGATTAATAGTCAGCAGCGATTTCAGCGGCAGAATCAACGAGATCCTGAGCAGCTTCTGCAGCGGTGATCTCCGGGTTCTTGAGGTGGGATTCCTCAGAGAGACGGAGGAGGACATCCGCGTTGACGGTTCCGGAGTAGCCAGGGAGCGGCGGGAAGATCGGGCTGGAGTTCTGCTCGACAAATGCGAGATAATCTACGACGAGGCTGTAGGTCGGGTCAACCTTGTTAACAGCATCGGCGATCGCAGCGGCGACTTCGCCATTAGCCGGAACACCGCGCTCAGCGCGCAGAATTTCATTGGCCTGTACGTCATTGATGAGGTAGTTGAGGAAAGCAACGGCCAGATCCGGGTTCTTGGTCTGAGAGGTGACGGATAAGAACTGGGAGGGCTTCATGTAGTTGGAAGCGACCGGATCATCGCTGGCCCAGTTGGTGATGCCAAGCTCGATGCCATCGGCATTCGCAGCAACCTGGAAAGCATTGATCTGATTGGAGAAGGCGAAAGCGGCCCAGGAGCGAACGTCGTCGGTGGTGCCGTATACGAGCGGAGACTGTGCAAGATCGGTAATGTTAACGCCGGCCATCTTGTCGGTATCAAACATCCAGCCCTCAGCAACAGCATCAATGATGCGCTGATAGTAACCAGTCATTTCCTCGGCGGTGGGGTTGATGCCCTTCTCGCCCCAGAACGCAGTGTAGCCAAGGCCACGAGCGTAGTAGGTGGGCTGGTTCTCGGAGTTGCTCTCACCATAGACAACGCCGATGCCTCTCTCGGCATAGATCTTGCGGGAGATCTCAGCGAACTGTTCCCAGGTGATGTTCTGAGGTACTTCGATGCCGAAGCTGTCGGTCAGGGTCTTGTTGTAAAGAAGAGCGGGGGCGTTCACGCCAGCGCAGACAGCATAGATGCCGTCGCCGACCTTACCGGTGTCGATGATGTTCTGGGAGATGCCGGAGAGATCCAGAGCGCCACTCTCAACATAGGGGGTGAGGTCAAGCAGGAAGCCGCCGTCAACCCACTGCTCAAGCAGTGCATAGTCCTGCTGCATGAGATCCGGGAGATCTCCGCTGGCAGACCAGGTATTCAGCTGCGGCCAATACTTGTCCCAAACCTGGGAGTTGAGGTTGAAGGTGATGTTCGGATAGTTCTCGGTGAAGAAGTCGGCAACATTCTTTGTGACTTCGTCACGGACCTGATTGCCCCACCAGGCAAAGCCCAGCGTGTACTCGCCGGCGCTGGCAGGATCAAATGTTCCAACATTGAGTCCGTCTGCCATGGCTGCAACGCCAAGGGTCAGAACAAATGCCAGAGTCAGAGCAAGTGCGATAATCTTTTTCATAGTAGATCCTCCTTGTGTTTTTTCGCAGAAAAGTTGCGCTAAAGAAATTATATACGTAAGTTTCCAATATAATGTACCTAAAAAAATATTAAATAAATCTCCAGAAATAAGTATTTTCAGTGGATATAGCGGGATAAACTGAGTAAATAAAACCTTTTAAGGGCTTGACAGCCTCTTTAATTTGCGTTATATTTCGGTACACACGTACCAAAATAAATAACGTATTATTTAGAGAGGTTAAAATGGCTTTGTTCAAAAATATCATCGTCCCTGTTCCTCCAGAAGCATCATATGTACGCACCACCGGAAGAGTCTATCTTATCCGTAAGAAAGTATATAATTCAGAAACCCAATACAATGTGGACAAACGTACTACAATAGGAAAGTTGAATTCCAATTCCGGGAAGACAATGAATCCAAATGATATGTATGCTTTTTTGTATCGCGAAGAGTTTAGTAAAGCAGCTAAAGGAAAAGAAGCTCCAGTAATCAAACGCGTAGGAATGTATGCGTTTGCTCTTGCCATTGGATTAGATACAAAGCTATACCCTCTGCTTGTAGACACACTCGGTCCTCAAAATGCTAATTTTGTCATGGATTTTGCCATGTTCATGATTGTTCAGAAGTCAAACGTTGCTAAAGATTTTGAAGTACTCATGAAGGACCATATGCTATTTTCGGAGAAGCTCTATAGTGATTCTACGATTTCCAGGTATCTGGAACACTTGATTACAAAAGAACAAATAGAAGCATTCAAAGAAAAATGGGCTGCTACATGGCTGAACCAAAGACCAGAAGGGCGGAGAAAAGTTTGGGCTTGTGCTGATGGATGTAACAATAATTGTGAAGCAGAAGATGTTGAATTCGCAGAAAAAGGGCATGCGAAATCTTTGAAAAATATCGACATCTATGCTTATATGCATATCATAGACGCTGAAACGGGAGATGAGATTACATATCTCCTCTATCGCGGTGGAAAAGTAGATTCAAAAGCTTTTGTTGAACTGATGGAAGTTCTCAAAAGATATGGTCTTGAATTGGCTGGCATTATTCTGGACAGGGGATTCTGTACATATGACTGTCTTCTACTCATCCAGTCTTTAAAAATGTCCTATGTGATCATGATGCCAGAAGGCTTACACGGCTACAAACAGATGGTAGCGCAGTATGGTGAAGGGGTAAAGCAAATCAAGAATATATGTGCCAGCAATATGTATGCAGTTGAGGGCAAGGCAAAAGTCTTCAAATCACATGACCTAGAATCGAAAATCGTTTTATGCTATGACAATAAAAACGGCCCAGAGAGAGAAAACTACCTTGTGAATAACGTCCTTGAAGCGGCAGAGAAGGCAAATAAAGAATATGATGAAAATCCAATGAAGAAACCTCAAATTGATGATCGTTGGAGTCGATACCTTAATATCCTTGTAAGTGATAATACATTCAAGAAGGAAAATGCCTCTCAAAACACTCAGAAAGAATCAACACAGGAGGAGAACCCAGACGCCTCTCAGAAATCAGCGGAAAAGTTGAAAAATGAATCACAGAAGATAACAGGGGATTCAGGGGAAAACTCTGAGAATAAGTCAAATGGCAAGGATTCTGCACTCAATGAGATAGAGACACCTGATAAGCCAGAGAATGAAAAAGAAGATTCTCAAAGGAATACTTCCTCCTACCTGCCAATAAAAGTATATGCAAATCCATACTGTAGTATTAAGGAAGAAACTCTTCAAAAAGAAGTGGCAGTAAAGGGTTTCTCATGCATGGCCACATCCGATGATATTAATGCGAAAACAGCAGTCAAAATATATGATTTGAGAGATAAGAACGAGAAGCTTTATATGGTAATCAAATCACAGCTGAACAGTGATGTTGCAAGGGTCTGGTACACGAATGGCGTTGAATCAAAGCACCTGATAGTTATGATTGCAAGCATGTTAAGACATAAACTTGAAAATGCATGCAAGGAATGTGGGTACATTTTGACCACTGCTATAAGAGAGCTGAACCTACTTGTGATTCAAAGAACAAGTGATGATGTGTATTTCGCTGTGAATAATGCAAACACTAAACAAGAAGAATTGATGGCAAAATTCAACATCTCGTATGATTCCTTTGCGGACATTGCATCACAAGAAACGAACAGAGTAAAGAAGATTGGGGTCTGGGAACAAGTGCATACAATGGCAAGGCCAGAAATTCATGAGCCAGAGACGGATACCGATATAGAACCAGAGCCTCGAAAGCGCGGACGGCCAAAGGGTTCTACGAAAAAGAATAGCGAAAATGCGGAAGAGGTCGAGCCCAAAGTTCATAAAAAGCGCGGGAGACCAATAGGGTCCAAAAACAAACCTAAGACAGAAACAGAAAAAGAAGAAAACAAAGAACCTAGAAAGCCAGGACGGCCGAAAGGATCTAAGAATAAAAAAGGTGCTATTAATGCAAAGGCAAAAAGAGCGGCAGCTAAAAATGAGGCACAAAATGCCAGCTAAATATGTTTTTTAGTTACACGCCATAGGAAATTCACGTGTAAAGTCTTTTGTAAAGAATTTATTAAAAAAAGTAACAAATTCGGAGTTTTCTTGAAACAAAACGCCCAAAAGTTTGAAGATTTGAGGCATTGTTCTCCTATTTCAAAAAAAGATACTCTCGTATCATGGCGATTTTTACTCCATCTGGTAAATCTACATTCTCAACCACCCCTCAGCCATCAGCATATCATCCGCCTCCCACTCATCCCCCATAACTGATCCACCTTCGATTCTTCCCTAGCGTGCTCAAATTGTCCATTCCTATCCTTTCCGCTTTTCCTTTCTCCCCCATGCCTTTTAACTCTTTCTTTCAATCATCACATCACAAGAATCGTAACGGC
>JAFUZM010000036.1 GCA_017476605.1 Clostridia bacterium | reverse complement strand
GAGATTCGCCAATTCTCAGAGCCAATCCGTCAAGTACCTGCTTGATGAGAGAAGCGCCATGCATCTGCAAGACTCCTTCATCCGTCTCAGTACGAGTCTTTTGACATGATGTCCGCCATTCGTTTCTCTGCCTCCGACCAATAGGCGGAATCAACACTCCGGATATACTCCGTCGTTTTCTTATCAACCAGTTCCTGATTTTTGAGCCTGCCAAACGCCAGTTCCCGGTTTAAGATATCCTCGCATTCATTCATCGCAATTTCAGCCAAAACGGCATCATCTGAAATGGATTGGATCGCTGCATGGCGTGCTTTCCGGTTTGAACTGGTACGCGCAACGTCTGCCAGTACCTGTTCACTCGTCAACAATTGGACAACATAGGGAAGACTCCACTTCTCGAATCCGGCTTCTCCGGCTTTGGCAAGCAATATGCCCTGCATTTTCTCATCCGGTGTCCATCCCTCTTCAATCAGCTGCTTCAGGCCGTTTGAAAAAGCGTAATCGCTCTTCATTTTGAGCAGCAGTTCCTTTTTCCGCTCGCTGTCGCCAATCTTTGCAAGCGCCCATTCTGCCATCTGACCGTGTTCACTGCAGGCTGTTTTCTCATACAGTTCCTGCTCGTCCAGCTTTTCAAGCGCAATCTGCACAATCGCTTCATTGGGCGAACGCAGAGCACCCAGGAGCACATCTCTCTCTGATACTCTATTTGCCGTTTTGAGTGCGATCAAGGCACGAGATGATCGTTCCCGAAGTCATGACAAAGAAGCGCAATAAGCCTGTCTTTAGAGGATATATGATCTGCCGCTGCCTGCCTTGAGGCTCCGCGGGACTGAGATGCATCAAGGACATAGGAAAGGAGAAACTGCTCGTCTTCAATTTTGGATACAGCCTCCACTTTTGCACTTTCCGAAAACGCATTGATTGCTATTTCCTTCAGCTTTTCCTGCCGATCTATCCGTCGTACAGCAGCCGCTGCTTTGATTGGATCTGCATTTTTCCTCATCCATATCGGTGTAAACAGTCCCATGCATAAACCTCCCAAAGCCAAGTACATCCAAAACTCTCATCTGCTGTTCCTGACCAGTGCGAAAAGCCATAATTCCTATAAAAGATAGGCAACACCCCAACAAGAAAGTTCGAGCTTACCGTGTTAGCCAGTATCTTCCCTGTCCCTATGTCTTCCCGTTCGTTTTAAACGATCGCCATGTGCTGTTCAAACTCTGCCTCTGTAAGGCCGGCATGATTCGCTGCATTCCTTATAGAAAGAAGTCCCTCCTTGACAAGAGCAGTCAGTGTTTTCATCCTTCCTTCTGCTAAGCCCTCCGCTCGGCCTTTTACTCGACCTTCTGCTAAGCCCTCCGCTCGGCCCTTTACTCGACCTTCTGCTAAGCCCTCGGCTCGGCCTTTTATTCGACCTTCTGCTAAGCCCTCGGCTCGGCCCTCAGTTCGGCCCTCTCTCCTGCCATCCTCTTTGAATAGCTCCATTTGTTCAGCTTCATTATACTCTGTAAGCAGCATTTCATTTCCTCCAATTTGTATCTACTGAAGATTTCTATACTGCTGCCATCTGCTGTTCAAATGCTTTCTCTGTAAGGCCGGCATGATTCGCTGCATCCCTTATAGAAAGAAGTCCCTCCTTGACAAGAGCAATCAGTGTTTTCATCGTTCCTTCTGCCAAGCCCTCTCTCCTGCCATCCTCTTTGAATAGCTCCATTTGTTCTGCTTCATTATACTCTGTAAGCAGCATTTCATTTCCTCCAATTTGTATCTACTGAAGATTTCTATACTGCTGCCATTTGCTGTTCAAATGCTTTCTCGGTAAGGCCAGCATGATTTGCTGCATCCCTTATAGAAAGAAGTCCCTCCCTGACAAGAGCAGTCAGTGTTTTCATCGTTCCTTCTGCTAAGCCCTCGGTCCGGCCCTTTACTCGACCTTCTGCTAAACCCTCGGCTCGGCCCTCGGCTCGGCCCTCTCTCCTGCCATCCTCTTTGAATAGCTCCATTTGTTCAGCTTCATTATACTCTGTAAGTAACATTCCTTTCACCTCCGCTCGATGTACTACAAGAAATGGTTTGATCAAATAATCATCCGGCATCGCAGTAATTGCTTTGTCAATTGCACTGCTCATACCGCTTTCATCTTTTGTTGTATTGTTTTTTCGCACTTCCTTTACCAACCATGAGTATTCTCCAAGAGGTTTGCACGCATTAAGCAGTTTTTTGTTCTTCCCGGCGTTGATATTGAGCATGCGAACTTTGACCTCTATATCTGCATCCGCACCCTTTGGAAAAGATTCGCTCAGTCTAAGGATTTTCCTGTTCGGCTGATTCTCTGTTCCGTTATAAAATACAACCAGCTTTGGTACTGGCAACAGTAATATGTCGCTGCCATACTTGTTCAGCTTGTTCTCCTTGACATATTTTTCGTATAGATTCCCTGCATATTGAAGCATCCGCAGCGGCATATTCGGATTGTACGTGGACTGCTGTTCATACAGAGCCATCTCTTCAGCAATCAGGAAAGAGACGTCATTGTGCATTCCGAGGTACATGATTTCTTTGATTGTTGTAATCTGAATTGCATTCGGATCGCTATATGCAGAACCATTGACAGCATTGTACAAGCTCAATGTCCACGCCTTGTTTTCCTCTGAACCAAAAATAAAGTTGAACAGTCTGTCCTTATATTGAACATTGTCAGATGCCATACGATACTCCACCTTCGCTATAAACTCTTCGCATACATATTACCATAAATTCTGTCGTCATTCAATTACGAATAGCTGAATCCCTAATCATTTTCTAACGAAACAGCGCCGTGTATGCTGCCAACATTAAAATCGTTTTTTGCCAGTTTGAACCTTTCCTCAATCATCTGCAGACAAAGATCCGTTTGCCAGGCCAAGCGTATCCGTCCGTTATTTCTCATGGTTTTGAAAAGGATCGCCAAAGGACATCAGATTCACCCCTTTCCACACCTTTGTCTGCAAGATGAAATATTCCGGCCCAGGTTCAGCCTGTTTTCTTTTTTGCTTCAGCAAAAACAGATTGACAATTCCCATTAAGGCCGCTATACTATCGTCCACGTCACACAAGTATGAAATGTGTGAAAAATGTGATTTTACCTCTCTGCTTATTTTATCTGGAAAGGAACAGACCATGGCCGGTGGCAAGCACGTTCTCGGCATGACCAAAAACCGTCACATTTTCGGAACGGCAAAGGTTGGAGATCGGGGACAAATCGTAATTCCCAAGGATGCTCGTACGTTTTATCACATCCAGCCCGGAGACACTCTTCTAGTCATGGGAGATGAGGAAAACGGAATGATCGTTACGAAACCGGAGGTTTTAAGTCAACTACTTGAAACCATCATGAATCAGATAGAAAAGGATGATCTCAATGAAGAATAACGTATATGCGGAAATCGGGATTTCGGATTCCGTCTATCAGATGGGGGAACAGATTCTTCTTTCCCTTCGTCCCCAGTTTGAGGACATTGACCAGACAGCCGAATACAATCAGGCAAAGGTCATCTCTGCTATGCAGAAAAACCGGGTGAATGCCGCATGCTTTGCTGCAACCAGCGGATATGGCTATAACGATGTCGGTCGCGACACGCTGGAGAAGGTATATGCCGACACATTCCATACCGAAGCCGCTTTGGTTCGTCCCCAGATCACCTGCGGAACGCATGCTCTGGCTGTCGCTCTTTCTGCCAATCTGCTCCCCGGAGATGAACTGTATTCCCCGGTAGGCCGCCCCTATGATACCCTTGAGGAGGTCATCGGCATCCGGCCCTCCGCCTGCTCTCTTGCCGAATACGGTGTTACCTATTCCGAAACCCCTCTGCTTCCGGACGGTTCCATTGATTATGAAAGCATCCGCAATGCCATCCACCCGAAGACAAAGCTGGCCACGATACAGCGTTCCAAGGGATATGCCACACGTCCCACGCTTTCCGTCGCACAGATCGGTGAGCTGATTCGCTTCATGAAGGAAATCAAGCCGGATCTCATCTGCATGGTTGATAACTGCTATGGCGAATTCACTGAATGCATTGAGCCGTCTGACCTTGGCGCGGATATGATTGTCGGTTCCCTGATCAAGAATCCCGGCGGCGGGCTTGCCCCTATCGGTGGTTACATCTGTGGTACACAAACCTGCATTGATCGATGTGCCTACCGCCTCTCCGCTCCCGGTCTTGGCCAGGAAGTAGGCGCAAACCTTGGCCTCATGACTCAGCTTTATCAAGGCTTCTTCCTTGCCCCGACCGTAACCGCTTCCGCGATGAAAGGCGCCATCTTTGCCTCGGCCATTTATGAGCATCTTGGCTATCGGGTCATTCCAGGATCAAAGGAAACCCGTCATGATATCATCCAGGCCATTGAACTGGGCAGCGAGAAAGCCATGGTTGCCTTCTGCCGCGGCATTCAGGCCGCTGCACCCGTGGATTCCTACGTTACGCCAATCCCCTGGGACATGCCCGGATATGACAGCCAGGTCATCATGGCTGCAGGTGCATTTGTTCAGGGCTCCTCCATTGAGCTCTCGGCAGATGGCCCCATCCGTCCTCCGTATGCGGTCTATTTTCAGGGCGGTCTTACCTGGTGTCACTCAAAGCTCGGTGTTCTTATGAGCGTCCAGAAAATGCTTGAAGACGGTCTGATTCAGGAATCGGACCTTTCCCTCCCTGTTTTGGAACAGTCAATATAAATAGTTAGGAGTTATTTGGCTTTATGTGGTTTTGGTTTTCAATTATTGCTCTCCTCTGCTGGAGCGGCTCTGACCTCTTTTCAAAAATCGGCTGCCGCAATCAGCATGACAAAACAGCGCACCTTAAGATGGTCATGGCAGTCGGAATTGTCATGGGTCTCCATGCCTTCTATGAAGTGGTCTTCAACGGTGTTGAAATCAACCTCTCCATCATTTTAACCTACCTTCCCGTTTCCCTTCTGTACATTCTTTCCATGACCATCGGCTATATTGGCCTGCGATATATCGAGCTCTCGATCTCATCCCCCATCTGTAATTCTTCCGGTGCGCTCGTTGCCCTCATTACCATCTGCACCCGCGGCATTTCGGGAATGCATCCGCTGCAGATTGTGGCCATCTTCCTCGTCGCAGCCGGCATCATCATGCTGGGCATCACCGAGGCAAATGAGGATGAAGAGCTGCGTGCTGAGCGCCAGAAAGCCGGCAATTACCGCTATGCCAAGTCCGTACTCGCTCTGCTTCTTCCCATCATCTACTGTATCCTGGATGCCGCCGGCACCTTTGCCGATTCCATCGTCCTCGAGACGCTCAATGAGGATTCCGCAAACGTTGCCTATGAGCTGACCTTCTTTACTGTCGCGGTTTTCGTCTTCATTTACCTCATTATCATCCGCAAAGAAAAGCTGACTCTCGAGGCGGAAGTTCCAAAGTATATTGGTGCCTGCTTTGAAACCGTCGGGCAGTTCTTCTACATTTACGCACTGGCAGATACCAACCATGTGGCCCTTTCTGCTCCGATCATCTCCTCCTATTGTGCCGCTTCTGTGCTTTGGAGCCGCATCTTCTTAAAAGAAAAGCTCAGTCGGAAACACTATCTGTGTCTTCTCATTGTCTTCATCGGCATTGTCATTATGGGCGTTTTCGATGCATAAAAAAGAAATCAGCTGTTGACGAACAGCTGATTTCTTTTTTATGTTGTTCTTTTACTTCAATAACCGATCAATGACGATCTCCTGGTCTTTCCATCGGCCCTCTGCCACCTTCCATTCCAGGTTCCCGCTCTCCCTGTCCTCGTTCCTGGCGCTCAGGATTACTTTGCCCATTTTCCGGGTTCTCCCTCGGCTCCGCACCAAAAGGATCCTGCATTGTTCCGGGCATACCCCTTGCTTCGGGAATGGTCGGCTTTGGCGCCTGTCTCGTCATTCCTGCAGGTGCAGGAGTTGCTGTTGCCATACCCGTGGGTGTAGCGCTGGGGATTGCTGTTGGCGTTACCGTCGGTATCGCCGTCGGCGTTGCTGTCGGCGTTATCGTGGGCGTCGCTGTCGGCGTTACCGTCGGTATCGCCGTCGGCGTTGCTGTGGGTGTCGCGGTCGGTGTTGCCGTTGGTGTCGCCGTTGGTGTTGCCGTGGGTGTCGCCGTCGGTGTCGCCGTGGGTGTCGCCGTCGGTGTTGCCGTCGGTGTCGCCGTCGGTGTTGCCGTTGGTGTCGCCGTTGGTGTTGCCGTGGGTGTCGCCGTCGGTGTTGCCGTGGGTGTCGCCGTTGGTGTTGCCGTGGGTGTCGCCGTCGGTGTTGCCGTCGGTGTCGCCGTCGGTGTTTCTGTCACAAGGGGCGTTGGGCTAGCCACGGCTGTTACAATATTTCGAATAGGATTTTTTCCGGGCATAAATACCGTAAGTCCAATGATCCCGATCAGCAAAGCTGCTGCCATTGGCATGAGGATTCTGGGGGCAAGGGAATTCTTTTTCTCATCAATGTCGATTTCCTCACCTACAGCATAATTCCGGTTCGGAACGGTAAGAAATGCGCCACCATCTGCCAGCACTGTTGCTGTGTGTCCATTTGTTTTTAATACAACAGCTCGCATTACTCCCACCCCTTTCCATTTAAATATGACTGTAGTCCGGGATACTCCCCGGTTTTAATCAGTGCCGCAGTAATGATGTACTTTCGATACCGATCCAGCACCTTCCGATCACATGGTACATCCCGCTCAAGATCGGATACCGGGAGCTTGCCCGTTTTCACCATTTGCCGAACCAGGTCCTGGCGCCGGCTGAAATACGAAACAATATGTGCGCATTCCTCCCGTGTCTTTGCGGCCTTGGGTGAAAGCTCTGGAAGAGATTCAAATGTAATATCGTACCGTGCCAGGACGCTCTCAAGGTCCTGAATTTCCTCAGCCAGCGGTGTCAGATTGACCATGGCAGAAGCATCCTCAATCTTCTTCTGCATTGCCCGATCCGCTTCCTCGGCATTTCCCTCGAAAATAGCCGGATCCGTCAGAGACTCATTCGTGTACTTTTGTTCAGATCGGATGTAGTCAATGAGTCTGCTTCGAATGACGGTACGCGCATACGTTTTAAGGGAACCTCCACGCTCCGGCCTGTATGAATTTGCTGCCTCCCAGAATGCTGAGAGCGCCACGCTGTACGCATCATCCTGCTTGCTGACAATGCGATGAAGCGTGAGAGAAGCCGTTCGGCGGATAAAGAAATCATATTTTGCAATCAATTCATCCGGATTGCTGAGATCGGGCATACGGTCGTCTGACAATGACATCCACCCCGCATTCATTTGAATAGAGTTTATGCCCATGATACCTTCCATGCTCTCACCTGTCAATAATCAACTTTGGCTTGAGGCAGGTGTTCCGTCGCACCTATAACATCTGCTGACAATTGGTAAACGGAACCCGCGCCATCTTTCCATACTTTTGCCGGAGCAGGCCAAAAAAAGCGGCCTTCCCTTGGTGAGAAGGCCAGCAAAGTTCAGGATTCTGACGCTTCAGAGCCGGTCGCGTCACTTGAGCGAATTGCCTCAATCAGTGCGGTAGCTGCACTTTCGATATCGGTCTTTGCATCTTCCCCTGTGTTACTGTCTGCCTCCTCCGAATCCGTTGTTCCCGGTTGTTCGCCATTGCGGCTTACCCTTTGCTGTCTGCGATCTCCCTTACTCAGTGCTGTCTTATACGCATCCAGAAGAGACTGCAGATTGCTTTTTTCGGTTTCGTCCTCAAGTGCATCTATGCTTTTCTGGATTTCCTCAATATTGATCCCACTCTGATCAGGCTCTCCCTCCTTAAGCCTTGGGGTTCCGTTGCGATGGTTGCTCCTGTTATCCATTTCAAAAGGATTTCTCCCGGCATTTCCGTTTACCGGATCGGACTTGGCATCCGGGAGCGCGCCCTCCGGTGCATTCTGAGAGTTGTCCTCCGGATTTACACCCTCTGCATTCTTTTCATTTCCATCCGTCTGCGGGGCATTCTCCTGTCCATATTCGCGAGGCATCCCGCGTCCGTTTTCGTTCTTTCCCATATTCGGTGTGCCATTCTGGCCATTGCCATCCATCTTCGGAGCAGTATTGTTACCACGATTCGGATTTGCATCGTTCATGCCGGGGTTTTGATTTTTCTCTCCATTCCGCGGGGCATTTTGTCCGTTCGGCGCATTCTGGGCATTTCCATTCGGCTGTGCACCGGGCATATTCGGTTGATCACTTTGTCTGTTCTGTCCACCACGTCCCTGAGCGCCAAAGTTTCCGTTTTCCTGATTCATTTGCGGCTGTCCCTGATTCATTCTGTCTCTGCCATTATCGGCAAAAGATGTTGCTGCAAGCGCAATGAGAAGGATAAATACGATTGCGATAATACTCTTTTTCATTTTTTGAATTCCTTTCCTGTGATCCAGTTATATGCAAGTCCCTTTACGTGGGGCTCGCGCCAGCGGGCAGAAGGCCTGCAGCTGTTCAAGCCTCTTGTTTTCCGCTCTGTATAACTATACGAGACCCAAAACGAAAAAAATGGGGTCAGGAGAAAATTTTTAAAAAAGATTTCGGTCAGCGCTCACGTCCCTGTTCTCTCAGATTGACATCTTCCTCATTTCCATGTACACTTTGCACGACTGTTTCAGGATAAAATAGAAGCAATTCATTTTTAAGGTTCTCTCAGGAGAGCATCATTTCAATAGATCGAGGCAGCATATGCAGCACTACAAGGTATTTTTAATCAATCCAGGCTCCACATCGACAAAGCTGGCCTATTACAATGGAGATGAGGTCACCGCCAGCGAAAACGTCTTCCATGATTCCGCCATACTGAAGACCTTTGACACCATCAACGATCAGCTTCCGTATCGCTACCAGGTCATAAGGGAGTTTATCAGGGACAACCATCTGGATCTTACCGGCCTTGATGCCATTGTCGGCCGTGGCGGCAGTTCCTACTCCGTGGCCAGCGGCATCTATGAAATCAATGATCAGATGATTGAGGATACAAAGCTCGAGAAGGGCGGTCTCAATCATGTGTCCAATCTCGGCGTGCAGCTTGCCCGTGAGATGCAGAAAGAATATGGCGGACGCATCCTGACGCTCAATCCCACGGTCGTCGACGAGCTCTCGGATCTGGCCCGGATTACAGGCATCCGCGGCATCTACCGGCATGCCATTTCTCATGCGCTGAGTATCAAGGAAACGGCAAAGCGCCATGCGAAAAAGCTGGGACACCCCTATGAGGAGCTGAACCTCATCATCTGCCATATTGATGGCGGCATCTCCATCACCGCCCATCAGAACGGACGCATGATCGACGGCAACAACGCCGGCGGCGGTGAGGGACCCTTTACCCCAACGCGAATGGGAAGCATGGCAGTCACCGATGTGCTTGAGCACCTCAGCTCCGTTCCAAAGCAGGATCTCCTCATGCTCTGCACTGAAAGCGGCGGGTTCAGCTCCCATTTCGGAACCTCAAATTCGGATCAGATTCACGCAAAAATCGAGGCCGGGGATGAATATGCAAAGCTCATCTGGGATGCCATGGTGTACCAGATCTGCAAATATATCGGCGCCATGAGCGTTGTCCTTGAGGGAAAGGTGGATGGCATTTTGCTGACCGGCGGCCTTCTGCGGTTCCCCGAAATCGAGGCAGGCATTCGTCGCCGCTGCGGGTTTATCGCCCCCGTGACCGTCTATCCGGGAGAGTTCGAGCTTGAAACCATGCATGCCGCTGCAGTATCTGTTCTCTCCGGTGAGGTTGAGCCGAAAACCTATACGGGTGTTCCCGTTTTCACGGGCTTTGATTTTGCTCCCGAAGCGTAAAAGCTTAAACGCTGCCCTCCCTGTTCATATGGCATAAGAGCTCCGCACATTTTAACGGTGCGGAGCTCTTATGCTTGACAAATGGTGTATACTACCTGAAACCAAACGCAAGCGGTCATCCCCCGGCCAAACCGGGCAGGATCGCCCGGTTTGGCCGGAGACAGAAATCTGTTTGCCGGATTCTCTTCTCCACTTACCAGCAAAGGAGGTTTTGAAATGAATCAAAATCAGACGATGCTACAGGGATTTGAATGGGATCTTGCTCCAGATGGACATCACTGGACGCGACTGTCAAAAGAAGCGCGCCATCTGAGTCATCTGGGCTTTACCTCGATCTGGCTTCCGCCTGCCGGAAAGGCCTCAAACGGCTCTACTGACGTCGGATATGCCATTTATGACCCCTATGATCTGGGGGAATTTGATCAGAAAGGCAGTATCCGGACCAAATACGGAACTGCAAAAGAATATAAAGAGGCCGTCCGAAAGCTGCGCACTCTTGGCATTGCTCCCCTGGCCGACATGGTCATGAACCATCGGATGGGCGCAGATGCATCCGAAACCGTCGTGTGCCGAGAGGTAAATACAGAAAACCGGAACGAAGTTTCAGAGACAGCCGTAAGCAAAGAGCTGTATACCCGTTTTACCTATCCCGGTCGGAAAGGAAAATACTCAAAAGCCACTCTGGATCACACATGCTTTACGGGTGCGGATTATTTCGATGATACCGGATATCATCTTTATCTGCTTGACGGAAAAACCTATGCCTCCGATGTGGATCATGAAAAGGGCAACTTTGATTACCTGATGGGCCTTGATCTGGATGTCCTGAACCCGGATGTCAAGAAAGAGCTGATTCGTCTTGGCCTCTTCTATATTAAAAAGGTCGGCATCTCCGGATTCCGTCTGGATGCCGTCAAGCACATCAGCGCGCAGTTCATGCGGGAATGGATTCAGGCTCTGCGCGGCGCCACCGATAAAGAGCTGTTTACCGTAGGCGAATACTGGAGTTACAATCTGGATTCCCTCAACTGGTATATTGGGGAGACCCAGGGGGAAATAGCGCTCTTTGACGTCCCACTGCACCAGCGCTTCTTTGATATTTCAAGAGATAACGATGGAAACTATGACATGGGCGCCATGTTCAACAACACCCTCGTCGCCTGCAATGAGCCGCTGGCCGTGACCTTTGTCGACAATCATGATACACAGCCCGGACAGGCACTGCAGAGCTTCGTTGAAGCCTGGTTTAAACCCATCGCCTATGCTGTTGTGCTCCTCAGAGGCAGGGGCCTGCCCTGTGTGTTCTGGGCGGATCTTTACGGCCATGCGACGGGTGCATTTAAGCCCGTCCGGGATCTTCCGCTCCTGCTTAAAGTCCGGAAGCATCTGGCCTACGGTGACCTCTATGATTACTTTGATCACGATTCCATCGTCGGCTTTACCAGAGGCGGCATAAAAGAAAAAAGGAACAGTGGACTTGCTTTCCTCTGTTCCAATCGTGGTGACGGCGAAAAACGCATGTATGTCGGAAACCAGTGGGCAGGCAAAACCTTCCTCTGTCTCCGTGGCGGCTTCAAGTCGGTCAAAATCGACTCGGAGGGCTGCGGCATCTTTCATGTCAGCCATCGGAACTACAGTCTGTATGCGCCGCTTAGTCTCCGGTCCCTTTTTGCAAGGTTCTTTTCTTAATACACCGGATGCGCATCCGGCGCATCACATTGAAATCCCATTAGCATCATTCATTCTGGCCAGGCAGATCTGCCTGGCCTTTTTCATTGCTGTTGCCATTGGCAACTCCGCCAGCTGCGTGGCGTCAACGAAGAGAGCACCATGCGGCGCCTTTCGCAAGGTCAGTTCATGAATGTTCATCTCCCAGATCACATGCGAAAAGACATGCCTTGCCTGAGCGGCACATTGACCATATTCCGCCTGGATACCCTGCGATCCAAGGCGCTCCAGCATTTGAGGTATATGACACGCAAGGCCATGCGGGAACGTATAGAGTCCCCGAAGCAGCCCTGTTTCCGTCTTCCCCACGAGGACCTGCTTTCCCCGAAAGAGCAGGAGAACATCCCGCTGTTCGACTTTCTTTTCCTTTTCCCTGCCACGAACCGGCAGCGCATCTACACGCCCTTCCTTTTTTGCTTTGCAAAATGCCTCTACCGGACAGGAAGCGCAGTCCGGATGCTTCGGCGTGCAGATGCAGGCCCCCAGCTCCATCATGGCATTTGTGAATGTCCCGCAGCCCGTATCGGGCAGCAGTTTCTCCGCCTCACGTGTGATTTCCAGGACCGTTGTCTGCTTTTTGATGTCCTCCTCAATGCAGTGAACCCTTGCCATGACCCTGAGCACATTCCCGTCGACGGCGGCACAGCGTCTGTCAAACGCAATGGAGGCGATAGCTCCGGCGGTATAGGGACCGATTCCGGGCAGCGTTTCAAGCTCCTCCGCACTTTCCGGAAAATGCCCACCATATGCACTAACAATTTGCCCGGCGCATTTTTTAAGGTTCCTGGCCCGGCTGTAATAGCCAAGTCCCTCCCAGGCCTTCATCAAACTGTCCTCCTCCGCCTCAGCAAGCGACAGAACATCCGGGAATTTCGCGAGAAACCGATTATAATAGGAAACGACGGTTTCTGCCCTGGTTTGCTGCAGCATGATCTCGGAAATCCAGATCCGGTACGGGTCCTGCGTTTCCCGCCAGGGAAAGGCACGATGCCCTCTCTCATACCAGTCAAGAATTGACCGGGTAAACTTTTTCACCTTTTTCTCCCCCCAATGGATGAAAATTGTATCGGAATTCCGAAATAATTTCAATGAATCAGTGAAAATCGGAGAAAATTAAAGAAATCAGTCGTTTTAGTTCAAAATGAAGAGATAATTTTAAATTTTCTCAAATTTCACTGATTTTTTCCAAGAAATTCAGGAATCCGCTTCTTGATTCAATTTGGGCTGAGCTTTATATTATTACCTGCTTGTTAGCACTCTCGTCGAGTGAGTGCTAACGGCCGAAAAATGATTGCAAAATCCACAAGGAACGTAATATTAAGGAGGTCCATACCATGAATTTGAAGCCCCTTTTTGATCGTGTTGTGATCAAGGATGCTGAGAGCGAGGAGACCACCAAGGGTGGCATTATCCTGACCAATTCCGCAAAAGAAAAGCCGCAGTATGCGTTTGTTATCGCAGTCGGCCCCGGTGGCGTTGTCGATGGCAAGGAGATCACCATGCAGGTGAAGGAAGGACAGAAGGTTGTCTATTCCAAGTATGCCGGCACCGAGATCAAGATGGATAACGAAGAGTACAAGATCATCCGTCAGAGCGACATTCTCGCAATCGTAGAGTAATTTTAGGAGGTAACGATTATGGCTAAGCAGATTATTTTCGGCGAAGAGGCTCGCCGTTCCCTCGAGCGCGGCATCAACGCGCTTGCAGATACCGTTAAGATCACCCTTGGACCCAAGGGCCGCAACGTTGTCCTTGACAAGAAGTATGGCGCTCCGCTCATCACCAATGACGGTGTGACCATCGCCAAGGAAGTTGAGCTCCAGGATCCCTTTGAGAACATGGGCGCTCAGCTGGTAAAGGAAGTTGCCACCAAGACCAATGATGTTGCCGGCGACGGCACCACCACTGCTACCCTGCTGGCACAGGCCATCATCCGTGAGGGCCTCAAGAACCTGGCTGCCGGTGCAAACCCCATGGTTCTGCGCAGCGGCATCGAGGCTGCGACCGCCGCAGCTGTTGACAGCCTCAAGGCCATGAGCCAGCCTGTCTCCGGCAAGCAGTCCATTGAAAACATCGCTGCCATTTCCGCCTCCGATCCTTCCGTCGGCAAGCTCATTTCCGAGGCCATGGAGAAGGTCGGAAACGACGGTGTCATCACCGTTGAGGAAAGCAAGACCATGCAGACCAACCTCAACCTGGTGGAAGGCATGCAGTTTGACCGCGGCTATGTGTCCGCCTATATGGCCACCGACACCGAGAAGATGGAAGCCGTTCTCAACAATCCGTATATCCTCATCACCGACAAGAAGATCTCCAACATTCAGGAGATTCTCCCGCTGCTTGAGCAGGTTGTGCAGGCCGGCCGTCAGATGCTGATCATCGCTGAGGACATCGAGGGCGAAGCAATGGCAACTCTGGTTGTCAACAAGCTGCGTGGAACCTTCACCTGCGTTGGTGTCAAGGCGCCTGGCTTCGGTGATCGCCGTAAGGCCATGCTGCAGGACATCGCTATCCTGACCGGTGGACAGGTCATCTCCGAGGAACTCGGTTATGAGCTCAAGACCGCAACCATGGATATGCTGGGCAGCGCTCGTCAGGTCAAGGTTGACAAGGACAACACCACCATCGTTGAAGGTGCCGGCAGCAAGGACGCCATCAGTGCCCGCGTTGCTTCCATCCGTGCTCAGATCGCTGAGACCACTTCAGATTATGATCGTGAGAAGCTCCAGGAGCGTCTTGCCAAGCTGGCCGGTGGCGTTGCTGTCATCCAGGTCGGTGCTGCAACCGAGATTGAGATGAAAGAGCGCAAGCTGCGCATCGAAGATGCTCTGGCTGCTACCCGTGCCGCTGTTGAGGAAGGCATCGTTCCCGGTGGCGGAACCGCTCTTCTCAATACCCTTTCCAACGTTGAGGCTCTGCTCCCGAACTTCTCCGGTGATGCAAAGACCGGTGTCCAGATCATCCTCCGCGCTCTTGAGGAGCCGGTCCGTCAGATCGCTCAGAATGCCGGTGTTGAGGGCTCCGTTGTTGTCGAGAACATCAAGCGCGCCGGCAAGAAGGGCTATGGCTATGATGCACTCAACGACAAGTATGTCGATATGAACGAAGCCGGTATCATTGATCCGACCAAGGTTACCCGCAGTGCTCTCCAGAACGCCGCTTCTGTTTCCGCTACCGTTCTGACCACCGAATCTCTGGTTGCGGATATCCCTGAGAAGACTCCTGCCGCTGCTCCGGCTGCTCCGGACATGGGTGGCATGTATTAATCCCGGCGGTTTTCCCCGATTTCTCTCTTGCATATTCGCAGAGAAACGTCATGTGAATATAAAGACAGCCAACACAAAATGTGTTGGCTGTCTCTTTTTCTCTGACAGGTTCACATCTTTCTTTTCGAACCCGACTCATGTATAATAGGCATCATCCTGTCATCCATTTTGGGGATGACCACTTGGAAGCAACAGAAAGCAGGTTATTATGGCAGATAGATCGCTCTTCCCTCCCACAACGCTTGCAGACCTCCGGGAGCGCGGGTGGGATGCTCCGGATTTTGTCTTTGTCAGCGGGGATGCCTATGTGGATCATCCCTCCTTTGGCTGTGCCATATTGACGAGAATCCTTGAACATGCCGGGTATCGCGTTGCCGTCTTGGCGCAGCCAGACTGGCACAGCACAAAAGATTTTAAGCGATTCGGACGTCCCCTTTACGGATTTTTTGTTTCCTCCGGCGTCATTGACAGCATGGTCAATCACTACACCGCCGCAAAGAAAAAACGCTCCTCAGACGTGTATACACCGGGTGGCGCTCCCGCAAAGCGCCCGGACCGCGCCGTCATCGTCTATTCCCAGATGATCCGTCAGGCATACGGGGATATTCCCATTGTCATTGGCGGGGTCGAGGCATCGCTGCGCCGGTTTGCACATTATGATTACTGGGAAGATCGCGTCCGCCCTTCCATCCTTGTTGAAAGCGGTGCAGATCTTCTGCTCTTTGGCATGGGCGAACGCACCATCCTGACCGCGGCCGAATGGATGAGCCGCGGCGCGCCGCCATGGGAATGTCAGAAAATGCGGGGGGCCTGCTATTTAGGGCCTGCGCCAATGCGCGGAAGCCTTGAGATTGCCAGCTGCGAAGAGTGTCAGTCAAGCAAACGGAAATATGCAGAGGCTTTTCTCGTCCAGTACGACGAGCAGGACCCGTTCCGCGGGCGGCCGATCTCGCAGAAGCATGGCGATCATTATGTCATTCAGACCATCCCGGATCCGCCGCTTACGCAGGCGGAACTGGATGAGGTATACTGCCTCCCGTTTACGAGAAACTGGCATCCGGATTATGATGCGCTGGGCGGTGTTCCGGCAATTGAGGAGGTCAAGTTTTCCATCGCTCACACCAGGGGCTGCTTTGGCTCCTGCAGCTTCTGTGCCATCACGTTTTTGCAGGGACGCATCGTGACCACGAGAAGCCATGAATCCATCCTTGAGGAAGCCCGGGTGCTTACAAAGATGCCGGATTTCAAGGGCTATATTCACGATGTCGGCGGCCCGACCGCCAATTTCAGGCGTGCGGCCTGCGACAAGCAGCTCAAATACGGCGCCTGCAAAAACCGTCAGTGTCTCTTCCCGAAGCCCTGTAAAAACCTCGTGGTGGATCATACGGATTATATCCAGCTGCTGCGAAAAATCCGTCAGCTGCCGGGCATCAAGAAGGTCTTTATCCGCTCGGGCCTCCGGTATGACTATATCATGGCAGATCCCTCGGATGCCTTTCTGAGGGAGCTCTGTCAGTATCACATCAGCGGTCAGCTGAAAGTTGCTCCCGAGCATGTCAGTCCCAAGGTTCTTGCCGTCATGGGAAAGCCTGGACGCGATATCTATGACCGGTTCTGTGAGCGATATGCCGAAATCAACCGTTCCCTCGGAAAGAAACAGTATCTGGTCCCCTACCTGATTTCCTCTCATCCCGGCAGCGATCTCAGCTGCGCCATTGAACTGGCGGAATATCTGAGGGACATCAATCATATGCCCGAGCAGGTCCAGGATTTTTACCCGACACCGGGAACTCTCAGCACCTGCATGTTCTATACCGGTCTCGACCCAAGGACCATGAAGCCCGTCTACATTCCCAGAGATCCCCATGAGAAGGCCATGCAGCGTGCCCTTCTTCAGTTCCGGAGGCCAGAAAACTATGCACTGGTCCGTGAGGCACTGAGAAAAGTCCATCGTGAGGACCTCATCGGAAACGGCCGCAATTGTCTTGTTCCCATGGAAGGACAGCGCAGTGCACATGACTATGCCGTCATGAAACGGGAACAAAAGCAGAAAGCGGCAGCTTCTGCCCGTTCAGGCAGGCAGAAACCAGGGTCTCACCCTGATACAAAAGGTCAAGCTCAAAAAACGGCTCGCCCTGAAAAAGCAGGGAAAGGAACACACGGTCGCCCTCCCAAAGAGACAGCTTCAAAAGTTCCGCCTCGGGGATCCAACAAAGGACGCCCTCATCGCAGTCGGTAATCCTGCCCTCATATCCTGTGGCAGTAAACAGATGCATCCTCTCCTGCCAGTCGCCAGAATCAAAGTTTACGATTCCGCGATAGGCAAGGTTTGTGGGAACCGCCCCGGTTTCCTCTCGAAATTCCCTCAGCATGCAGGTCTCCGGAGTTTCCCCCGCCTCAATCTTGCCGCCGATTCCAATCCATTTCCCCTCATTCACATCGTGCGCCTTTTTGACACGATGGAGCATTAAAACCTTTCCCTCATGGTGCAGATAGCACAGTGTCGTTTCCAGCATGCTGTTTCTCCTTCGTTTTTTTCAATTATAGCACGTTCCCTATTGTTTCAGAAAGGACTCCTAATGCAATCGGATGTTCTAATCATTGGTGCAGGCGCTGCCGGTCTGGCCGCTGCCGCCCGTTTACGGGATACCGCTCTCACTGTTACCCTGGCCGAGCGTCTCCCACGAATCGGCAAAAAGCTGCTCTCCACGGGCAATGGCCGCTGCAACTTTTCAAATACAGACATGCAGCCAACGTATTATCATGAAGCCGCGCCATTTGTCTCCGCCCTATATGAGCGTACGCCCCCTCATACCGTCCTCCGCTTTTTTGAGGACATTGGTCTCATGTCCCTCTCAGATGAAGGACGCCTTTACCCGAGAACCAATGCCGCCTCCTCTGTCCTGGATGTCCTTCGCTTTGCCATCAACTCTCCCAACATCCATGTCCTGACCGACACCGAAATCACGGGCATTACGGCAGGCGACGGGTTCACCGCTCAAACACAAAGTGGCGAAACCCTGAGGACAAAATACGTGATCTTTGCCCCGGGTGGCGCAGCCGCACCTCATCTTGGAACAGATGGCCGCAGCTATGCTTTGCTCAAAAAGCTGAACCTTCCCGTTACCGCCCTGCGTCCCTCGCTGGTTCAGCTGAAGTGCCGGCATCCCGCGCTCCCCTCACTCAAGGGAATCCGCACCCAGGCTACGGTCAGTCTCCATCATGGCGGTGAGACGCACAGCGAGACCGGAGAGCTGCTGTTTGCGGATTATGGCGTATCCGGTGTCTGCGTCTTCCAGCTTTCACGCTTTGTCCCAGAGCATCCCGAGAATGTATTCCTGACCATTTCCTTCCTTCCGGAGATTCCCGCTGCAGATACTTCCACCTGGCTGTGGGAGCGCATCTCCCGGTTTCCGGATCTTCCTGCCGAAAATCTCTTTACCGGTGTCCTGCAGCGCATGATCGTCCTTGCGATCCTCAAGGATGCGGGCATTTCCCGGGAAAAGCGCTCCGGTGATCTCTCGCCGGCAGAGCGAAACCGCCTCACAGAGGAACTGACCGCCTTTAAGCTGCCTGTCGTCGGCACCCTTGGGATGGAACATGCCCAGGTCACCCGCGGCGGACTCGCTCTTGGTGTGGTGAATCCCAACACTCTCGAGGCCCTGCCGGGCTTTTATGCCTGCGGTGAGGTGCTAGACTGTGACGGCATCTGCGGGGGATACAATCTGCACTTTGCCTTCACCTGCGGGATCACCGCGGCAGATGATATTCTGACAAAAGAACATACCGGAGGAATCACGCATGATCCGTCTGCATAACATAAAGGTCCCGCTTTCCTATACGGATTCAGATCTTCCTCATGCCTGCGCAAAAAAGCTGAATCTCCGCTTCTCTGAGATTCAGTCGGTCCATATCGCCAGGAAGAGCGTGGATGCAAGGAAGAAAAATGCAATTCAGTTTGTCCTCTCCCTGGATATTGTGCTCACATCGCCTGCCCTTGAGGCAAAATGCCTTGCAAAATTTCCTCAAAACGAGGTCTGCAAGACAGCGCCCTGGGAAATGCCTCACATTCCTTCCGTTTCCTCGAAAACGCGTCCTGTTATCATCGGGTTTGGGCCTGCAGGCATCTTTGCCGCTCTGTGGCTTGCAGAGGCAGGCCTTTGCCCCATCGTCCTTGAGCGGGGGCGGGATGCCGAGACCAGGACCCGTGATGTTGAGGCATATTTCACAGAAGGCGCTGCCAGGTTTTCGCCCATCTCCAATGTCCAGTTTGGCGAGGGTGGCGCCGGAACTTTCTCGGACGGCAAGCTGAACAGCGGCATCAAGGATGAGCGGGCTCAGACCGTCCTAGAAACCCTCAGGCAATATGGCGCGCCTCCGGAAATCTGTTATGAAGCCAAGCCGCACATCGGAACGGACCGTCTTGCCGGGACCATCATCGCCATCCGAAAGCGCATCGAGTCTCTGGGCGGCGAGGTCCGCTTTGAGTCCAAAGTGACCCATATCGAAACAGAGAAGGGATGCCTTGTTTCTCTCACCGTTTCAAAGGATCAGGCGGAGTATACGATCCCCTGTGACACCGCCGTGCTAGCCATCGGGCACAGCGCAAGGGATACGTTTTCCTCCCTTTACGCCTCAGGCTTTACCCTCCTCCCTAAGCCCTTTTCCATGGGCGTCCGCATTGAGCATCCGCAGGAGCTCATCAACCGGGCACAATACGGCCATAATATTCCCGAGATCGGAGCTGCAGACTACAAACTGGCTGTCCATCTTCCCAGTGGCCGCAGCGTCTATACTTTCTGTATGTGTCCCGGTGGAACCGTGGTTGCTGCGGCCAGCGAGCCTCAGAGTGTCGTCACAAACGGAATGAGCCGCTACGCCCGGGACGCCAAAAACGCCAACAGCGCGCTGCTTGTTGGCATTTCTCCTGAGGATTTTAAAGGCTCGGATCCCCTTGCCGGCATGTACTGGCAGCGGGAAATCGAACAGCTTGCGTTCCGCCTTGCCGGCAGCAATGGCTGCGCTCCGGCACAACTGGTCGGGGATTTTCTCAAAGGAATCCCCAGCAAGGGCGCACGCAGTGTCACCCCCAGTTACCGTCCCGGTGTCACCTTTTTAAATCTGGATACTCTGTTTCCCCCTCTCTTTACGGATGCCCTTCGCGAGGCCATTCCTCTTATGGCAAAAAAGCTGAGCGGCTTTGATCATCCGGATGCCGTCCTGACAGCGCCGGAAACGCGCTCCTCAAGCCCGGTCCGCCTCCCCAGAACCGAAACGCTTGAGAGCGTAAATGCAAGCGGACTGTATCCCTGCGGAGAAGGTGCCGGCTATGCCGGCGGCATCACTTCCGCCGCCGTAGACGGCATCCGCTGTGCCGAAGCAATTATCGGCAAGCTTTCCCTGTGATTGTCTCAGGTGACCAAAGGAGAACGCAATGAAATATACCCTGGATACCATCCCTGTTCTGGATGCCTTTAAATCCAATTGTCAGTGTCCCCTCTGTCAGCTGGCCATTTCCTGTGAGGATGGATACATTGACAGCCTCCTGTCCTCTGCCTATATGGAACCGGAGGTGCGCATTGAAACCAATAAAACCGGATTCTGCCCACAGCACTTTGCGCTCATGTATGCGCGGCGGAATAAACTGGGCCTCTCCCTCATGACCCATACTCATATGAAGGAGTTCCTCCCGGAGCTAAAAAAAATCCTTGACGATTCCTCTCAGGAAAAGTCCGGGCCTCTGCCGTTTTTTAGGGGAAAGCAAAAGAGCAGCAAAGCCGAGATGCTGAGAAATCAAATCCGCCGCTGTCACATCTGCACACAGGTTGATACCGCCATGCGGCGCTATGCCTATACCGTCATTCGGCTTTATCTGGATAAGGCCGAATTCCGTGACCTGATGCGTCAAAAAGGCGGCGTTTGCCTTCCTCATACTGCCCTGTTGCTGGAACTGGCGGAGGAAGCCTTTTCCGCAAAGGAATGCCAGGAATTTGAGGCAGCCCTGAGCCAGATCACGCTCGAGCATCTCACCGCGCTTGAAAAGGATCTTTACGACTTTACCCTGCAGTTTGATTATCGCAATGCGGGTAAAACACCGGATCCCAGAGTTCGCGATTCCGTGGAGCGCGCTGTAAACCGACTGGCCGGTGCCATTGTCGGTACCGAGGCAGAGCGTCCCGCACACAACGATTGACAAAAGCTGCGCTCTTTAAGCGAAACAGTTCGCCAACACAAGAAGCTCACCTTGTCTCGTTGTGTTTTCACTGTTTCCACCTCACTTCTTATTGCATTCGTTAAAAATCGTGTATCTGATTGACAGTAAAGCCGTTATCAGCTATACTTTAGATGGTCGGAACGGAGACTCAAAACCCGTTCGCGTGATCGGGACAGCGACCTAAATTCTGTCCTCGTGGTCGGGACGGAGACCTTAAACCCGTTCCCATTGCAAGAGAATTACTGCTAAAAATCCTTGAGGAGCGAGGTTTCTCGCTCCTTTTGCATGTACGAAGGCATTCATGCCTGAATATCTCATAGCCTTCTGAAGAAGACAATGCACATGACCTGATTGAAACCCACGAGGCTAAAAAACTGCCGAATAAACTATGGATCAAACGCAGAAATTGTTGTCCTCACATACCATACCTTGTCCAAAATGTAAAAATTGTTCATCTTGAAAATTGTTCTGATGCCATTGACATCCGGATTAACTCATGATTTAATTTAGACAAATCACTTTTAGTTTTTGGACAATTGTCTTTGTATGAAGACTATGATAGAATAGCGAAGCAAAACGCATATCTGCGTACAAAGAATAGCAAGCTCCACATGCTTCTCTGTTTGCATGGTTCCGGTATCCTGATGGATTCCTGCCAGGAAGATCCGGGAGAAAGAAAAAAAGCCGCCGCAGCCATGGAGTTCCATGCTGAGGCAGGCCACTGCAAAAAGCAAAATAAAAATGGTGCTGATGGCGGGACTCGAACCCGCACGGTTTATAGCCGGGGGATTTTAAGTCCCCTGTGTCTGCCATTCCACCACATCAGCACGTCGCTCAGTTGTGAATTATATGCTTTCTTTAAAGCATTGTCAATATGAGAGGTCGGGATTTTCATCAAGACAAATATCAAATGTGTCTCCATCCGGGAACTGACGCTTGGACGCGGGCTTCCCAAGGTCTGCGTTCCCATTGTGGGCAATAACACGGATGCTCTCCAGAATAACGCGCGTCTTGCCATTGCCTCACAGCCCGATCTGGTCGAGCTTCGAATCGACGGGCTAAACGACCTCAGCGATAAAAACGCCACCACGCTCCTGTCACCTCTGCGAGAGCTCATTCCCTGTCCTCTCTTGCTCACCTACCGGACAGAGCGGGACGGAGGGCCGGGATCCCCGGACATAGATTTCTACCTGGCGCTGTATCATGCTCTCATCAAGGCCCGGATCATGGACCTTTTGGACGTTGAAATCAGTGTCGGAGCTGAGGCATTTGCCTCAATCCGTCAGGCTTGTCCCCTTCCCATCGTCGCATCCTGGCACAGCTTTACGGAAACACCCTCGGCAGACCAGATGGTAACCCGGCTGCTCTATATGCAGTCCCTTGGCGCAGATATCGCAAAGATTGCCGTTATGCCAAATTGTGAATCGGATATCTCCGCTCTGCTTGAGGCAGCCAGGTTGGCGGAAAAGGAAATGCAGATTCCCATGATCCTGATCGGCATGGGAACACTTGGGCAGGTGACGCGTACCTCCTGTGCCCAGTTTCACAGCTGTCTCACATTCGCCACTGCCGGCGCGGCAAGCGCCCCCGGTCAGATGGATGTTGAAACCGTCAGAAAAGCAATTCAAATTACGAAAGGATGATCTCATATGGAACGTATCAATGCATGGACTAAGACAAAAGCGGACGCAGAGGTAAATGCCTTCGCCCGTGAATACATGGGTTTTCTCGACGCCTCTAAGACTGAGCGCGAATGTACCGCCGCTTCCGTTGCGATTGCAAAGGCCAACGGATTTGTAGATCTCAAGGATGTGATCGCTGAAAAGCGGACCCTCGTGCCCGGAGACCGGGTATACCGGGCATGGATGAACAAAACCATCCTTCTGTATATCATTGGGGAAATGCCCATTGAGAAGGGTATGAACATTTTAGGTGCTCATATTGACTCCCCCAGAATTGACGTCAAACAGAATCCCCTCTACGAGGCAAACGATCTTGCCTATCTGGATACCCATTATTACGGCGGAATCAAAAAGTATCAGTGGGTCGCTCTGCCTCTGGCCCTTCATGGCGTCATCTGCCGGAAAGACGGCACCTGCATTCCAGTCTCCATCGGCGAGGATCCCAGTGATCCGGTATTCTGCATCTCAGATCTCCTTCCTCACCTCTCCCAGGAGCAGATGGAGAAAAAGGCTGCAAAGATCATTGAAGGAGAAGCCCTCAATCTGCTGATCGGCGGACGTCCTGCCGAGGAGGAAAAGGACGATGACAAAAAGGAAAAGCAGAAAGATCCGGTCAAGCAGAACGTGCTCAATCTGCTCAAAGAAAAGTACGGCATTGAAGAGGAGGATTTCCTCTCCTCCGAGCTTGAGATTGTCCCCGCCGGTCACGCCCGGGATCTGGGCTTTGATCGCAGCATGATCCTCGGATACGGTCATGATGATCGCTGCTGTGCCTATCCGTCGCTGCGCGCCATCGTTGATTTCAAGGGAACGCCCAAATACACCCTTTGCTGCGTCCTCACCGATAAAGAGGAAATCGGCAGTGTCGGTGCAACCGGCATGGGCTCCCATTACTTTGAAAATGTGACCGCCGATCTCATTTCCTGCCTTGGTCCTTACAGTGATCTCACCCTGCGCCGTGCCCTGCTTGAAAGCCGTATGCTCTCAAGCGATGTCAGTGCGGGCTTTGATCCCGAATATGCCTCCGCCTTTGAGAAGAAAAATGCCGCCTATCTGAGCCGTGGCATCTGCTTCAACAAGTATACGGGAAGCCGCGGAAAATCCGGCTCCAATGATGCAAATCCGGAGTTTATGGCGCAGATCCGCCAGATGCTGGATGAACACGAGGTCTGTTTCCAGACCGCCGAGCTTGGCCGTGTTGATCTGGGCGGCGGCGGAACCATCGCCTATCTCTGCGCGAAATATGGCATGAACGTCATTGATTCCGGCCTTCCGGTTCTCTCGATGCACGCACCGTGGGAGATCATCAGCAAGATCGACCTCTACGAGGGATACCGCTGTTACAACGTCTTCCTGAGCAATGCCCATCCCATCGACAACTGATCCTGTGTCGTGCCCGTAAATGGGCACGACATCTGCAGGTACTTGACAGACTTGCTCAGCAAATCCATCAAGTCCATTTATCTGAAGAGGAGCACGCATGGAAAAAGTCATTGCCGTCATCGGAACCAATGCATCCGGGAAAAGCGATCTGGGTGTCCAGCTTGCCAGGAAATATGGCGGCGAGATCATTTCCGCCGATTCACGGCAGGTATTTAAAGGCCTTGACCTTGGTACAGGGAAAATCACCCCACAGGAAATGCAGGGTATCCCTCACCATATGATTGACATACGCGAACCCGGTGAATTCTTTTCAATGGCGGATTTTCAGCAGATTTCCTTTGAACTGATTCCGGAGATTGCCCGCCGTGGTCATCTTCCCATGATTGTCGGCGGAACCGGCCTTTATATTGATTCCGTTCTGGATGGATACAATCTCTCCGACGCCGAGCCGGACCTTGCTTACCGAGTGGAGCTTGAAACCCACACCACACCTGAGCTCTATGAAATGCTGACCCGGATCATCCCGGAGCCTGACGTCGATCCCAAAAACCGGAACCGCGTCATGCGGATGCTTGAACGCATTCAAAAGGGCGACACCCATGTTCCGACGAAGACCCCGCGCTATGAAAGTCTGCGGCTTGGTGTCAGCTGGCCCCGCGAAATCCTGTACGAACGTATTGATCAACGTCTCCGCCGGCGCTTTGACGAGGGCATGGAGGGCGAAATCCGGGGGCTTCTTGCCAAAGGCGTTGACCCTGAATTTCTCATCGGTCTTGGTCTTGAATACCGGTTTATCACCTGGTATGTCACCGGCAAGATCACGGATTTTGATGAGATGTACGCCCTGTTGGCACAGGCGATTCGGAAATTCTCCAAGCGCCAGATGACCTGGTTCAAACGAAATCCGGATGTCATATGGCTCAATATGCAGGGCAATCCCTTTGATGAGGCCTGCGCGGCGATTGACCGTTTTCTGGCCTCGTAAAACCACAAACTCACGAATATCAAAAAGATTCCCTGACTTCTCGAGCTCAGGGAATCTTTTCACATGAGGTCTATATGCAAAGAAGAGTACTGTTGTCTGACCGTCTGCCGCCTCTTGGGCAGCGCATCATAAAGACGAGTCTTGCCGTGTTTATCTGTCTCTTTGTCTACTACCTGAGAGGGTACCGCGGACAGGCCATGCCGACAGAGGCCACAATCACAGCCATCATCTGTCTGCAGCCCTATGCACGTGACACAAAGGATTTTGCATTGAACCGCCTCGCCGGTACCTTAATCGGTGCCGGCCTCGGCCTTCTTTTTCTCTTCCTTTTGGCCACCTTCCCCGCGCTTACGCGGCATACCCTGTTTCTGTATGCGCTCATGGCGCTGGGCACCATGATTTCCCTGTATGCCGCCGTCGCGCTTCGCATGCCCGACACTTCAAGTCTTGCAGCCATTGTCTTTATCTGCGTCGTCATTGCCTTTCCGGACATTGAAAGCCCACTCCTCCAGGCATTCAACCGCACACTGGATGTACTGCTTGGCAATACCGTTGCCATCCTTCTCAACGTCATCCATCTGCCGAGAAAAAAGAACAGGGATCTCGTCTTCTTCATCCGTTCCAAGGACCTGGGACCGGATCACTACTCCGAGATTCCCAGTACTGCCCTTTTCCGTCTCAATTATCTCTACGATGACGGGGCCAGAATCTGTGTCATGTCCGAGCATGCACCGGCGTTCTTCATGCTGCAGATGCGCAACACCAAGGTAAATACCCCATTAATCGTCATGGATGGTGCGGCCATCTATGATCTTGCTCATGAACAGTACCTCAGCAAGATTCTGATGCCCAAAGAGACCGCTACCGCGCTTCAGTCCTATCTCGAGCTGGAAGGCATCCCTTACTTTGTCTATACCATTCACAACAACCGCATGCGCATTTTTCATTATGGCGATCCCAACGATTCCGAGCGCCAGATTCTCGACCATATGAAACGCTCCCACTATCGCTACTATCTGGAGGATGGCGAATATGATCCCAGTGAGGTAGTCTACTTCAAGGTCGTCGTGGATGAAAGCAAGTACCCGATGATCCTCCCCGAGATTGAGATCAAGTTCTCCGATCACCCCCTGCGCTTCATCCGCAGGCGTCAGGTCAGTGCCCCAAATGCGACCGGTCTCTATCTGTATGCCCGTGAGGCAACGATGCAAAATGCCGAAAACACCCTCATGGAGCTCCTCCGCGAGAACAATCCGAGCCTAAAGCCCGTAGAAATCAAATTGAGCGAGGGCTATCACAATGAGCGGGATGCCGTAGATCTTCTGCATAAGATCGGCAGACTCTACGAGCCTGTTTCCCTCCCGTTTTTAAACAAGCCCTGATCTAATCGTCCAATTGCTTTTCCAGAAGGACTAGGCGGACATCTGGAATGCCGTTAAATTCACAGGGCACAATGTCCACCTCATGGTATCCAAGCGATGCATACAGGTTTCTTGCTCTCTGATTCCTGCTGTTTGTATCCATGCGCAGACAGGTGATGTGCCTTTCCCTGGCCATCTCTTCATAAAATGCAACCATCTCTCGGCCATATCCCCTCCCGGCATAAGCCGGATGGATCACCAGAGTATGCAGCACAAGAACCTCCATCGCCTCTGCATGGACGGTCCATGCTCCCTCTTTATAACTGTCTGGCTGAATCTGGTTAATGATCGCAGCACCGCGGATGTCCTCCTCCTCAAGAACATACAGGTCATCCCGTAACACAGCTGCCTCCGCTGTTGCCTTCGTCGGATATACTCCTCGAATCCAGCCAATGGTCACATCGCCGGCCTCTTCGCTGTCATGAATGGCCTCATAGATCGCGCTGACCGCACCTATGTCCTGCTTACATGCTTTTCGTATCATTTCTTGGTTCCTTTCCACCATCATCAAGTTCCGGAGGTTACAATGTTTGAAACCATCCATTCAAAACAAGAGCTGCTTAACCTTGTCAACCGCGTCGGTATCCTTCCCTTTTTCAAGAACAGCATTCCCGGCTGGTCCCTTGAGGAATGCATTGAGCCCAATCTCTGGTTTGGCGATCTGGAAGGGCCCTGGGAATGGAAGGGCCAGATGGCCAAAGAAAAGACATGCGTCTACAGTAAGCTGATCAAAAACGGAAATGCCTGGGTCAGTCTTGAATGGTTCCCTGACCTGTGCAATTATCGTCGGAATGGATATGACTTTGAAGGCCTGTGTGAAGACGGTCTCGTGCGTTACCGTGACAAGCTGCTCATGCAGTATCTGAGCGCGCATACCCCTGTTCTCTCAAAGATCGCAAAGCGCAGCTGGGGGCTGTCAAAAGGCTATGATGCCGCACTGACCAGTCTTGAAATGCAGACCTTTGTGATTAACCAGGATTTTGTCTATTCCATCGACAAGACCGGAAAACCCTATGGATGGGGAAATGCCCTCCTGACCCTCCCTGAAACCTATCTGGGAGACGAGTATGTCAATCAGGCAGATCGCTATTCCCCTCAGGAATCCTTTGAACGACTCTGTCAGCATCTCATGAGTGTCCTTCCCGGCTGTGATGAAGCCCAGCTGCGAAAGATGCTGAAATGATCCCGCTCGTCCGTCCTATCATCCCATTTGCATTCATCATGGAGGTATCAATGAATCGTCAAACTGCCATTCAAAAAGCAAAAACCCTTCTTGCTCAAATGACCACTGAGGAAAAAGTCGCTCAGATGGTCCAGGTCCCCTACACCTATGTTGGTCGCGAGGAAGCGCTTCGCTGGGCAAAGCTCGGAGCAGGCTCCTTTCTCCATGTTCTTGGCGAGGATGCCCAGGAAATCCAGGAAGCTGCGTTGAACACACGCCTGCACATTCCCGTCATTTTCGGAATTGATGCCATCCATGGTCATGGTCTCAATCCGCATGCCACAATCTTCCCCTCTCAGCTGGCCACTGCCTGCAGCTGGAATCCCGAAACTGCGCGCATCATGGGTGAAGTCACCGCACACGAGGTTTCCGCAGACGGCCTGCACTGGACCTTTTCCCCTGTTCTCTGTCTTGCCCGTGACCCCCGCTGGGGCCGTGTGGATGAGACCTTTGGCGAGGATCCGATGCTTGCAGGTGAAATGGCGGCAGCCATTGTCAAGGGATATCAGGGGGATGATCTGGCGGACCCGGATCATATTCTTGCCTGTGCCAAGCATTATCTTGGCTACGGTGAGGCCACCGGTGCCCGTGATGCCTATGATACCGAATGTACGGAAAGAAAGGTACGTGAAGTCTTCCTTCCGCCCTTCAAAAAAGCAGTGGAAGCCGGGTGCGCCACCATCATGACCGCCTACGGCTCCATTGACGGTCTCCCTCTGACCATCCACCGGCGGATCCTCCATGACATTCTGAGAGATGAATTGGGCTTTACCGGATTTGTCGTCACCGACTGGGACAATGCCCGCAGTCTGGTGACACGTCAGTTCGTCAAGGAGACCATTGAGGATGCTGCCGTTGCTGCAGCCACAGCCGGAAATGACATGATCATGACCTCCGTCGAGTTCTATGATGCCATGCTCGCAGCGCTTAAAAACGGCACCGCCGATCTTTCCATCGTCGATGAAGCTGTCCTGCACATCCTGACGATCAAGTATGAGATGGAGCTCTTTGAGCATCCCAGGAAGCAGGCCACACACACCATCGGGTGTCCGGAGCACCTTCAAGCTGCCCTTCAGGCTGCCAGGGAAAGCATCACCCTGGTCAAGAATGACGGCATGCTTCCTCTTTCCGAGACGGTCAAGACCATCGCTGTCATCGGGCCAAATGCAGATGACATCCGCGCTCAATATGGCGACTGGACCTATTTCAGCCATCCCATGCCAGATCCGGACCATATTCCCGAGCGTCCCTATGTCACCCTGAAAGAGGGCATGGAGTCGCTTGGTGCCGCCCACGGTGTGCGCATTCTGTATGCCGAGGGCTGCAACATTCTGGGCACCCGCGAAAATATCTCCGAAGCCGTTCAGGTTGCCCGACAGGCAGATGCGATCCTCCTTTGCGTTGGCGACCGCATTGAACAGATCGGCGAGGGCAAGGATCGTGCAAATCTTGCACTCTCCGGTGCTCAGGATGCCCTTTTTGAGGCCCTTTCCGCCCTTGGCCTCCCCATCTGCACCGTGCTTCTTTCCTCAAAACCGCTGTGCATTACAAAGGAAGCCGCAAGTAATGCCGTGATCATTGCATTCAATGGCGGTATGTTCGGTGGTCAGGCAATTGCAGAAGCGGTCTTTGGTGACCTCAACCCCTCCGGTCATCTTCCCATCTCTTTCCCCCGTCACTCCGGACAGGTCCCGGTCTACTATAGCCAGTTGCCAGGCTGGCACGACGGTGCCTACTGTGATCTGCCATCCACGCCCCTCTACGCCTTCGGTGAGGGACTGAGTTTTACAACATTCGCCTTCTCTGGCCTCACCTTTGATCCGAATACGCTCTCCCTCACGCTCAAGGTATCAAACACTGGCAGCCGTTCTGGGATAGCTGTTGTTCAGGTCTATGTGCGCGACTTGGTCTCTTCCATCTTAACGCCTGTAAAGCGTCTGATCGGCTTTACCCGTGTTCCTCTTGAGGTCAATCAGACAGAAACCGTTCAGCTCAGCTTTTCACGTTCTGACTTTGAGCTCATCAATGCAAACTGCGAATCCGTTCTTGAGCCGGGACAGTTCACCATCATGGCTGGCCCAAGCTCCAAGGATGAAGACCTTCTTACCTGCACCTTTACTCTTTCATAGATGTAAATCATTCCGTAGGAATTGTCAATACAGATTTCACGTATTCTTCAAAATGGCACTACAGCGTCTGCTGGTTGACCTTTCCTTATTCTGTCTTTCGCAAACAGTTGTCAATACCAAAGAAAGTCTAATTCGAGACTACTAAAAAACCGTGCAACTGCACGGTTTTTTAGTAGTCTCTGACGCTATCTTACACATCTTTAAAATGTCAGTCTATTTACACAGATATGAACCCAAGTAATACGCAGCATCTACATGAGCAGCAAGGACGCCTGATCCATATACCATTTTTACCAAGCCCAGAATTGCTGCAACTTCATTGTACCACCCAGATCCTACATTGTCTGTAAAACTAGGCAAAAGTCCAAACTGTGCCAGTCCGGATAAGTCACCATCCATAGCACCTTTACAAGCATTTCCCATCATAACCATAATAAACTCTGGACATAGTTCGAGATAACTATAATCATCCTGCAAAACGGCATTATAGTAATTTCGTGTCCCAGATGGGCTTGGTTCAGGTACAGTAAAGCGAACTTTCCGTACTTTTTCCGAAGCATCAAAAGCATCTATTTTTGCTCTGTCAATTGTTTCACCAAGATACATTTCTTGTTTATGCATTTTCCCTTTACTATCTTGTACAAACATAGCAACTTTCAGTGTTTTCGCCTCTAATACTTTATCCATTTTGTAAAGGCTGTTGCGATCCTTTGCTATGGACGCAAAACTCAGCTTAAACGCTGATTCAAGAACCAACTTATCCCGCAACGCATCAATAGGACGCGAAATGGATGTAATTGGCAAATATCTCATCTTATGGAAGAAATTCGACACCATTTTGCCAAACGCATATTCGATTCCCAAATCTTTACCTTTGTATTCGCTATAATTGCTCTGGATAACTGAATTAAGTTCTGGATTTGTTTCTAGTTTATTTGATGATTCATGAAGGTTAAAATACTTATCTTGACCAAAGCGCTCAAATCCCCATGGTGATTCCAGAGGCATCATGGGAACCGGATCTGCTTCATTGATAATATTGAAAATTCCATCATATCGACTTGTTCTTGCAGATGGGTTTTGTGTCCCTCGCGGTGTTGCAAAATCGTAAGCAAAGACTTTAGTTTTTTCATTCTTCGTTGGAATAATATCGCTTTTATTGGCTTTAATCTGGTCAATAAGTTTTGCAGCAAACAGATTACTTACTGCCCCTCCACGTGAATGTCCAACCGTCCATATGTCTACTTCATCCACTCTGTCGATGATCGTTGAAAGCTTTTTCTCTTTAATATAGTCTTTCAATGCATCCATCAAGAGACTTGCGCCCACATCAAAGCCAAGGTGATTATTTTTGTCCAGCCATTTTGCATTTTTCCACTTTTCCGATTCCGATGGATATCCAACAGTGAAATTGCTGATCCATTCCCAGCCAGAATCATGGTATCCAGTAACAGCAACCAGCAAGACCATATGCTCTGACCCTTTATAGGTAAACTCATGATGCCCAAATGTGGCCATCGCATTATGTATCTTATTTGATGTGACTTCTTTAATTTTCAGATCATTCATGCCTAGATAAGATTTGAATGCTTCTTCTCTGGTTTTTCCTCCTAACGAATATTCATCTCCTTTATATGCAAGAGAAGCTACCAAACTGCTTGTTACCGCCAATAGTGGATGATATGTCCTGGGAGGTTCAGCAAACCAGCGGTAGTTCATATACAACTTGACATCAAAAAAGCCGTCCAGACCGCTGTCTTTCCATGACAACCATCTATATGCCTGCAATTTATAAAGATCAACCCTATCATTTATCCCATCAAAATCAGAATCTTCCAAAGTCGGAAGCGAATTGACATAGACGTTTTTTTTCCCATTCTTGGCAGCCTTGACCTGTATTTCTTTGCCATTCAAAAGACCATCATTATCTATGTCCGGATGTGCCTGTACATATTCATAAGACAATCCCGAAAATACGTTACCATACAGATCACTTGTTACTTTTCCTTTGACAATATCCCACGTATCCCCATCACTGAGTCCGTCATGATTCGAGTCTTCAGTGTACAAATGCATTGTATCATCAATAAGATAACATTTTCCACCTGTTTCTGAAGTGAGTTTTAACACACCCTGAAGATCTGAATCGCTATAAGATTGCCCAACTGTGACCAGAACAACAAAGACTTTAATATGATTGTTCTTTGCTTTTGTTGCAAGTGTCTCAGCTTGATTTACTGTGAATTGGCTTTTAGGCCCACTTGTAAACAAGTAAAGTTGCTTATTAGAACTACTACTATTATTGAATGAGGTAAAAACGTCGCCTGTACCGCTTTCATTCAATGCATCGCTTACGAATTTATACAATTGCTGCTCATAAAGGTTTGTTTTTCCACATTCAAAAGCTCGCATTCCTGTGGGAATAGTAGGTAGATTGGACAAGTTTGATCGGTACATAAAATCTGACCATGCATCTGCAGCGTCTTCTGATACACTGGATGAAACCCTTGGATACATATCAAGCAGATAGGCAACTTTTGCTTCTTGAGGTGCTATCGGAATCACATTCACAGTTTGTTTAGAAATACGCGCTGATTTGTTCAACAGCACATAGGTGGACAGATGCACAAGAGGGGCTCTGACCCAATGATTCTCCGTATCATGAGTTTGGCCTTCAACTTCCTCCAAAGTCTGACTTTCCTCATCAAAATAGAAAATAGCAGGGGCAAAACCTTCTCCATTCAATGCGCTGTCATACGTCATTGTAAGGGTCGCCGAGACATTAGAAGAGTCATCCATCGTGATTTCGCAAGCATTCCCGATCCACCCCTCCAGATGATTGCCTACGAGGATATCTTCCTCTGGAATTTCTCCGATAGACAAGGACTGTGCTTGTTTTCCTGTGATGTTGGAAACCTCAATCTCTGCAGTAACACCAGATGAAGCAGTGGACGCATCGTATCCTGACTTAATTGTCACTGTTGAATCAGGAACTAATGGATTGGTATGATGCGCCACTTCAAATCCGTCAGTCATACCGTCTCCATCTGTATCCACATTAAGCACTTCCGTCCAATATTGCTGAATCTCCTCCCCATCATTAAGGCCATCTCCATCCGTATCGGGATTGAACGGCTGCAATCCATTAGACAGTTCGTAAAGGTTATCCAGGCCATCTCTATCTGCATCCTCATGACCATCAGAAATACCATTATCATCTGAATCTGCTTTAAGAGGATTTGTCATAAAGACATAGATTTCCTGAAAATCCGTCAGTCCATCCGCATCCGTATCAGGATTATCATCCTTTGTTCCATGCTGTCTTTCCTCCAGCGCAGACAACCCATCCCCGTCTTCGTCTACATCTGAAAGATCTTTTGTTTCTATGGCTGTCGAACTTGCTGTGATGGTTACTTGTTCATCTGCAACGGTCAACTGAAGCTCTCCGCTTTCTCCGATGATGAGACCCTCATCTGCCTCTACGATCGGCATCTCTGGAATAAGCCCGAACAGAATACTTGCAGCTAACAAAAGCGAAAGTGTACGTCTAAACCCGGTGCGAGCAAATCGAATGCCTATGCATGCACCGACTGCAAGAAAAATGAGAAGAAAAAGCGAAGGTGTCTGATCCCCGGTTTTAGGAAGCAGGCCTGGGTTCAGAGACGCTATATTCCGAACCACGTATACAAAAGGTTTCTCTTCGAATGGGCCCAATTTGTCCGGTTCTTCAGGAAGCCACGTATCCACTACAACAATACTATCTGGGAGGCTCAAATTGACCTTCAGGTTTTCAAGATATGCACTGGATGTATTTACAGGGACTACATAGAGCGATGTCGTTTCTCCTGGGCCAAAGGATGTGCCATCTGCTTCAATATATGTAAACAACCGGACATTGGAGGCAGCAAAAGAAGTTTGTACTCCCAAGCAAAACAGAACGAGCAGGAATACAATTCCACAATAAAGTAAGAGTTTTCTACACTTTCCCATAAGTTCCTCCAACTGTATCCATTTGATTTCTTGAAAAGGATAAAAGACATAATGATAGAGGCTTTGACGACATCTGAAGCAGCAGGTACCAAATCGCACCTATGCATTTATTATATGGTCCAAGTTGATCAGAACACATCGTTAAAACCACAAGAATTTGTATTGAAATGTCCAAGCAGACACTACAGCTTGAATAGAATAACCCCCCCGAAGTGTTTGTCAACGTTATTTTAAGATTTGCTAGCACTACTCTTCATTTGCAGTAATTCGAGGCTTCAGAATGAACCGGGTCATTGGAAAAGATGTGGTTCCAAGACTTGAATTCACTTACCACAGTCAGACATTGCTGGAATCCAACTGAGTATGTTGTCAAATATCAAAGAAAGTCAAATGCAACCAACAAAAAGAGAACGCGCTCGTTTGAGCGCGTTCTCTTTTTGTTGGTTAATCGTTTTTCTGAGAAGAATCTGTACTGTCCTCGTTTTCCTCAATCTCCTCAAGGACATAGCAGGTCCGCTCCAGGATATCGAGAACCGCGTCCCTTCCGGTGCCGTCCTCTGAGGAAAACGGGATCACCTGCCAGGGCTGAACGAAGAGGGCACGGCAGATCGGAGCGATGTATTTCATTCTGGCCCCGCGGCTGATCTTGTCTGCTTTGGTGGCAACAACGGTAAAGGGAATACCGTTTCCACGCAAAAAAGCATTCATTTCGCAGTCTTCCTGGGAGGGGTCGTGACGAATGTCCACCAGATGGAAGACATGGCAAAGATCCTCGGTTTTTGCAAAATAATCCTGCATCATGCGGCCCCAGGAGATCTTTTCCTGCTTGCTGACCTTGGCAAAGCCGTATCCCGGCAGATCCACCAGATTGACCTCATCGTTCACCCGAAAGATGTTGATGAGCCGGGTCCTGCCCGGATCGGAGCTGGTTCTGGCCAGCTTGCGCCGGTTGGTCAGCTTGTTGATCATGGAGGATTTGCCTACATTGCTGCGGCCTGCAAAGACCACCTCGGGCATTCCCTTGCCCGGGAAATTGCCGTAGTCCCGCATGCTGGTAATAAATTCCGCTTTTCGTATGATCATGGGTTATGCCTTAATTGTCGGTTCTACATCCATGGTTCCCGTGGGCAGGAGCGTCCCCTTTTCAGATCCTTTTTCGGCAGGCTTTTTCCGAATCTTCTTGGTAAGAGCCACCTTAAGGACCTCGGAGACGTTCTCCACCGGAATGATGCGAATGTCACTCAGGACCTTTTCCGGCATCTTCTCGAGGTCACGCTCGTTTTCCTTTGGAATGAGAACTGTGTTGATGCCCGCGCGATGGGCAGCCAGGAGCTTTTCCTTGAGTCCACCGATGGGCAGGACGCGACCACGCAGGGTGACCTCGCCAGTCATGGCGACATTGGGATAGACCGGAATGCCCGTCAGGGTGGAGACAAGGGCGGTGGTCATGGTGACACCGGCGCTCGGTCCATCCTTGGGCACGGCCCCCTCCGGAACATGAATGTGAATGTCATTTTCCTTTGTGAAGTTGATCGTGATGCCAAGCTCGTCCTTGTGGGCCCGTACCCAGGTCAGCGCTGCATGTGCGCTTTCCTTCATGACATCACCGAGACTGCCGGTGGTTTCAAGCACACCGGAGCCGGGCATGACCTGTGCCTCAATCTGGAGGGTATCGCCACCGGCGGCCGTCCAGGCGAGTCCATTGACCACACCAATCTCCGGCTTCTTGCCTGCCATCTCATAGTGGAAGATCGGGACACCCAGGAAGCTGCGCAGCTTCTTGTCATCGACGGTCACCAGCTTCACATCGTTGTCGATCATTTCCACCGCACTCTTGCGGACCACCTTGCCGATGGTGCGCTTGAGGTTGCGTACACCCGCCTCGCGGGTGTATGCCTGAATCATCTGACGCAGCACGGTATCGTCCATGAGGACGGCATCCGGCTCAAGTCCGTGATCGCGGATCTGATCGGGCAGAAGATGATACTTTGCAATGTCAAGCTTTTCATCCTCGGTATAGCTGCTTACCTCAATGACCTCCATACGGTCAAGCAAGGGCCGCGGGATGGTATCCGTTGAGTTGGCGGTTGTGATGAACATGACACTGGAAAGATCAAAGGGTGCCTCCAGATAGTGGTCGCGGAACGCGTTGTTCTGCTCGCTGTCAAGGACCTCAAGCATCGCGCTGGCCGGATCGCCTCGGACATCCGCACCCATCTTGTCGATCTCATCCAGCAGGAAGAGGGGATTCATCGTTCCCGCCTGCTTGATGGAACTGATGATCCGTCCAGGAATCGCACCGATGTAGGTTCTGCGATGTCCGCGGATCTCCGCTTCATCCCGTACGCCGCCCAGAGACATCTGGACAAATTTCCTTCCAAGGGCTCTTGCGATGCTGCGGGCAACAGACGTCTTACCGACGCCCGGAGGTCCGACAAAGCAAAGGATTGGGCCCTTCATGTCCTGCTTGATCTTTCGAACAGCAAGATACTCAATGACCCGCTCCTTGAAATCCTCAAGGCCACAGTGATCCTCAGCCAGAACCTCACGTGCACGGTTCAAATCAAGATTGTCCTCGGTCAGCTTGCCCCAGGGCAGCTCAAGGAGTGTTTCCACGTAGGTGCGGACCAGAGAGGCCTCGGGATTTCCCGGAGACATCTTGGAAAGATGATCAATCTGCTTACGGGCTCTGTCCCTTGCCTCATCGTTCATGGGCGTTTCTTCGAGCTTCTTGAGCAGGTCCTCGTTGGCCGAGCTGTCATCATCTCCAAGCTCGGTCTGAATGGCCTTGATCTGCTCCCTGAGGAAATACTCTTTCTGATTCTGCTGCACCTGCTCACGGACACGGCTCTGAACCTCATGGGAAAGAGAGGCAAGCTCTGTTTCCGTTTCCAGAATGGCGCAGACCTTTTCAAGCCGTTCCCGGTCATCAAGGATTTCAAGAATCGCCTGCCGGTCATCCATCTTGCTGATCATGTTGGACGTGATCACATCAGCCAGCATGCCGGGATCTGTGATCTCCATGATGGTATTATAGCGGCTCTGATTAAGGCGGTTTCCCTCATTATTGAAGGCCTCAAGATATTCCCGGGCCGTCACGATCATGGCCTCGGCAAGCTTTGGATCCTCCACCGGGATGGAATCAAGAGGCTCCAGCTCGCCGCTCATATACGTCTCAAAGTCGCTCACTGAATGGAGTCTGGCACGCTTAACGCCTTCGACAACGACACGGGAATTGGACCCCGGAAGCTTTAAAATCTGCTTCACTCTGGCAATGGTGCCAATGTCACAAAGACCGGCTTTGAGTGGGTCATCATCATCTATTTTTTTCTGTGAAACAAGGAAAACGAGTCCGTCTCTTCTCCGTCCCTCTTCCAGTGCTTCAATGGTCTTCTTGCGTCCTGCTTCAAAATGCAGAGTGGTCTCCGGAAACAGAACCATTCCACGGGTAGGCACAAGGGGAAGATCCACCCGTTCCGTGTCCTGGGTGAAATCCATATGTTTTCTCCTTCCTCAGTCATCAGTGACTATCTGTCAATTGTGAGAAAAAGAGCGGGAAATCTCCCGCTCTTGAAACTACGAAACTGAAGGTTCAGATTCTAAGCTGGTAATCGCCCGACGCGTGGTATTGTTCATCCGACGTTTGGGCTCTCCATAGACGAGAACCGGCGGTTTTTGTCCTTCAACGACCTCTTCCGTGATGATCACCTTTGCAATATCGTTGTGCTCAGGGAGATCATACATCGTATCCAGAAGAGCTTTTTCTACAATGGCCCTGAGTCCGCGGGCACCGCTCTTGCGCTCAATCGCCTTGTGCGCGATGGCGCGAAGGGCTCCTTCATCGAATTCAAGGTCCACACCATCCATCTCAAGAAGCCGGCGGTACTGCTTGGTCAGCGCGTTTTTGGGCTCCTTCAGGATGGTCACCAGCGCATCCTCATCAAGGCCGTCCAGGGTGACGACAATGGGAAGACGTCCGACAAACTCGGGAATCAGGCCGAACTTAAGGAGGTCCTCCGAACGGACATCCGCAAGGATCTTTCCGATTTCCTCTTTCTTCTGTCCACGCACATTGGCACCAAAGCCCATGGCCGTAGAGCCCTGCCTCTTCTCGATGAACTTGTCGATTCCTGCAAATGCACCACCACAGATGAACAGAATGTTGGTGGTATCAATAGGGATATACTCCTGCTGCGGATGCTTGCGTCCGCCCTGCGGCGGAACATTGGCAACCGTTCCCTCAATGATCTTCAGCAGTGCCTGCTGAACACCCTCGCCCGAGACATCACGGGTGATGGAAACGTTCTCGCTCTTCTTGGCGATCTTGTCAACCTCATCAATGTAGATGATGCCGCGCTGACAGGCCTCAATGTCATAGTTTGCATTCTGCAAAAGACGCAGGAGGATGTTCTCTACATCCTCACCGACGTAGCCGGCCTCGGTAAGGCTCGTCGCATCGGCGATGGCAAAGGGAACATTCAGAATCTTAGCCAGAGACTGCGCCAGGAAGGTCTTGCCGCAACCGGTGGGTCCGATCATGACGATGTTGGATTTCTGCAGCTCCACATCGTCGTTCTTTCTTGTGCTGTAAATACGCTTGTAATGGTTGTATACCGCAACGGACAGCGTACGCTTTGCCTGTTCCTGACCAATGACATACTGATCAAGGAAGCTCTTTATCTCCGAGGGCTTGGGCAGCTTCTTATTGGAATTCTGCTCGTAATACCCTGCATCCTCGTTGATGATATCCTGGCAAAGCCGCGTGCACTCATCACAGATATACGCATTGTTACCGGCAATCAGGCGACGCACCTGATCCTGTGTCTTTCCACAGAACGAGCAGCGCGCACGCCTTGGTTGTGTTGTATAGTCTTTTGGCATTCTTAACCTCAATTATTCGCCGCACGTGGCACAAAGATTTCATCAATGATCCCGTACGCCTTGGCTTCCTCGGCGGTCATAAAGTAATCGCGCTCGACATCCCGCTCGATCTTCTCAAGGGGCTGGCCGGTCATTTCGCTCATCAGTTTGTTCATCTTCTTCTTGGTACGAAGAAGCCATTCTGCATGAAGCTGGACATCCGTTGCCTGGCCGCTGGCTCCGCCGCTCGGCTGATGAATCATAACCTCGCTGTTCGGAAGCGCCATCCGCATGCCCGGCTCACCTGCCATCAGCAGGAACGCGCCCATAGACGCCGCCATGCCCAGACAGACGGTACGGATCTTCGGCTTGATATACCTCATGGTATCAAAAATCGCCATTCCATCCGTCACGCTTCCGCCAGGACTGTTGATATACATGGAAATCTCAGCATCCGCATCCTCCATCTCAAGGAACAGGAGCTGCGCCACAATGCTGTTTGCCAGCGGCTCATTGACCTCGCCTCTTAAAAAGATGACGCGGTCCTTAAGCAGTCTTGAATATACATCATAGGAACGCTCACCATATGGTGTCTTTTCAATGACACTGGGCTCAAAATATGAAAAATTAGACATTTTCCCTCTCTTTTGAAAAACGCATGATTGGAACGAGGCTCAAAGGAACACTCAGCTTACTCAGCCTTGTTTTCCTCTTCAGCCGGAACCTCCGTCGTCTTTGCCGGTTCCTTAACCACAAATTTTACCTTGTCTTCGAGAATCTTATAGGCCTTCTCGGTGATCACCCAGGATGCAATATTCTTCAGTTCATCCTCGGAAAGACTCTTTTTAAACTCTTCGACAGTAACGTTTGCCCCCTGTGCCTGCTTTTCAATGTAGGCATCCACCTCACCGTCTTCAACCTTCAGTTCATCATCAGCAATCACTGAAAGCAGTATGTGCTCGCCCTTAAGGCGCTCCACCAGATCAGCGCGTATTCTGGCCGTATACGCTTCCTCTGTCATTCCGTACGCGCCAAGCAGATATTCCCTGGAGAGGCCAATATCCTCATACTGCTTGAATGAATTATCCACTTCCTTTTTGCATTCTTCATCAACAAATGCTTCAGCAAACTCGATTGTGGACTTGTCCATCATCGTATAGATAATTGCATTTCTGCGTGTTGCCTGTGTACGTTCCGCTGCCAGTTCCTCAAGATCTTTGCGGACGGAAGCCCGATATTCCTCAACGGTATCAAACTCGCTGATATCCTGGACAAAGTCATCATCCAGCTCCGGAATTTCCTCATGAAGGATGGAATTAAGAACAACCTTGAACACGGCTGCCTTTCCGGCAACATCCTTCCCGTGATAATCCTCCGGGAACGTAACAGGACAATCGCGGGTCTCACCAATGGTCATGCCCTTGATCTGTTCCTCAAGCTCTGCAAGGAACGTTCCCTGTCCCAGTGTAAGCTGATGATGATCCGCCTTGCCACCTTCAAAAGGCACGCCATCAATGGTTCCCTCATAATCAATATTGACAATATCCCCATCCTGACAGGGGCGATCCGTAATCTGCTCGCGGGATGCCTGTTTCTTCAGCTCCTGAGCAATTTTCGCTTCAACATCTGCATCGCTCACTGTCGCTACAGGCGGAACATTGACCTCAAGTCCTTCAGCATCGCAGATCTCTGCGCGAACCTGCTCAGTGAACTCTCCATAGAAGCTGTAAGAGCCCTCATCTGCATTCTCGGGCTTCAAGTCATATCCAACCTCATAGTAAGGATACGCCTTTTCCTCTTTGAATATCTCCTCTACTGTATCAAGGACAATCTCCTCCATTCCGCCGAAGATAAGAACGCCGTCGCCGTAGTAGTTTCTGACGAGCGCCATCGGTGCCTTTCCTTTACGGAATCCAGGAACATTGAATCTCTTGCGATCTCTCAAAAATCCCTTTCTCTTGTACTCCTCAAATTCCTCATTCGTGAGTGTATAATGAATCCGTACTTTGCAGTCGGGTAATCTTTCAAACGTATGTTCCATAATCGTTTCCTCCCTTTTCTTCTGCGCCAAGTCTAAAAAAGCGCTGTCGTTGATTATACCAAATGTACTGTTTGCTTTCAATCCTGATATTAGAGAAAATATGTAAATTCAGGTAAAAATCAGGGGCTACATGACTGTGAACCCGGATGTTCTCAGAGCTTCAATGACGCGATTGGCATGCTCCCTGTCCTGAGTCTCCATTGTGATCTCAAGAAGTGCATCCCGGATATCAAGATCGACATCCGTCCGGTCATGGTGAACCGCCATGACATTTGCGCCCGCACTTCCGATGATTCTGCTGACAATTTCAAGCTGTCCCGGCCGATCCTGCAGGACGATCCTCAACTTGCTGACCCGTCCGGCGCGCAGCAGGCCCTTTTCAATGATCCTTGAGATCATGGTCACATCAATGTTCCCGCCGGAAATAAGGGCGACCACATCCCCCGAAAGCTCAATCTTATTATTGAGAATGGCGGCAACCGGCGCAGCTCCCGCGCCCTCTGCAACCATCTTTCCCTTTTCCATCAGGAACAGGATGGCCTGTGCGATCTCATCATCATCCACCGTGACAATATCATCAAGATACTCCCGGCAAAGCGCAAAGGTCACCTCGCCCGGCTGCTTGACGGCAATGCCGTCTGCAATTGTCTTTGCACTCTCAAGACAGACCACATGTCCGGCATCAAAGGAGACTTTCATTCCGGCTGCACCTGAGGCCTGTACACCGATGACGCGGACATTCGGATGCAGCATCTTGACTGCTGCAGCAACACCGCTTGCCAGTCCGCCGCCACCAATCGGCACCAGGATGGTGCCCACCGTGGGCAGATCATCCATGATCTCAAGTCCAATCGTTCCCTGCCCCGCAATGACCAGAGGATCATCGAAGGGATGGATGAACGTGGCGCCGGTTTCACTTTGCAGGCGCCTTGCCTCCTCATAGGCATCATCATAGACCGTTCCGTGGAGAACCACCGTCGCCCCAAGTTCCCGCGTGGCCTTTACCTTGGCCAGCGGTGCACCGCTGGGCATGACAATGGTTGCCGGCACGCCAAACTGGCGCGCCGCCAGGGCAACCCCCTGCGCATGGTTTCCGGCAGAGCTTGCAATCACGCCCGCCGCTCTTTCCGCCTCGCTGAGACCGGCAATCTTGATGTAGGCACCGCGGACCTTGAAAGAGCCCGTGTTCTGGAGATCCTCCGTCTTAAGAAAGATGCGGGCACCATTCTTTTCAAGTGCCCGAAATTCCACGAGACCGGTACGCTGGATGATTCCCTTGAGGCGTTCGCGGGCCTCAAGAATCATCCCAAGTGTTACACTTTCCATAGCTTACCCCTGAAGTCCGCGGGATTGCCTGTCCATATCCTCGACAACGATATCATAGATTTCTCCCAGCGAGGCGCAATACTCCAGCACCTTCCAGGGCTCATTCGTATGATAGTGGATCTTGATCATATCCTCATCACCGACGGCCAGCAGGCTGTCCCCGTCAAAATTGTCTACGAAATAATCATAGATTTCATCCTCATCAAGGTTTTCGCCGTCAATGAGGAGCTGTGTATCATACCGGTACTCAAGCATACATTTTTCTCCTTCCAACTTCTAAGGATTCAATTTGAACCCTCTGCCAGATGATTTCGTCTGGCCAGTTCATAAATCATAATGCCTGCTGCAACAGAGGCATTGAGGCTTTCTGCCCGCCCCCACATCGGAAGGGTCAGGCAGTGTGTTGATACGTCTTTAATCTCCTCCGAAATGCCGTTTCCCTCATTGCCGATCACAAGGACCGACTTTCCCGGGGGACAGGCCTCGTAAAAGTCCATCCCATCCAGCACTCCGGATAAAATGTTGTATCCATCCTTTGAAAGCATCCTAAGCGTCTCTTTGAGATCCGGGACCTGAAGGATGTCAAGGCGGAACACAGACCCCATGGTCGCAGCCAGGGTCTTGGCCGAATAGAGATCCGCACATCCCACGCCAAGGAGGACGCACGTTATTCCCGCGGCTTCTGCCGTCCTGATCATCGTGCCCACGTTGCCCGGATTCTGGACTCCGTCAAGCGCAAGAATCAGAGGACCTGCCGGCCCTCTTGTTTCTTCCTTCATCGGGCAGAGCGCCATAACACCCTGAGGCGTTTTGCTCTCCGACAATGCATCCATGACACTCCCGCTGACCTCAATCACCTGCAGCCCGTCCGCCTCAGCGGCGTGCACCAAGTCAGCGAACAGGCCCGTCCTGCTCACAAGAAGCATCCTTGGCAGATGAAGTGCCAGTGCCTCCTCCACCATCCGGGGACCTTCCACCAGAAAGGTGCCGGACTCTCTGCGTGCTTTTGCCTTTGAAAGTTTTCGCAGGGACTGAATCTGCGGATTATGAATGCTTTCAATCCGGATCATCGCCTGCACCTCTCCCTTCAGAGGCAACTGCCGCCTGCCTCAAAAATCGACTGCATTGTATCCCAAATCCCTTTATTATGCAATCTTTTTTTCCTCATCCGTGAAAAATGTGATAAACGTGCCTAAAAAATGCTTGAATCTTTCCGGTATTTATGTCAAATACAGCAGAACAACGGCATGCGACCGCCACACAGGCACGTCGAGCACATATAGATTGCGCAAAGCGACGTGCACGGATTGGCCATATTTCCCATATTATGACGCCCGTACTGCTGTCCGTACTGGGCATACCCGCGTCCTCCGCTTTGCAGGTTCGACAAAAGGTCCTGATACATCGGGTTGCTGGGCTCCATGCTGACGGCCTGACGGGCATACTCAATGGCCTGTCCCTGGTTGTGCAGACCGCTCTGCGCCATGGCGCTCAGGAAATACCAGCGTGCATTCCGCTCTCTGGGCGGAACCATGCCAAGTGCATTAAGTGCCTCCGCATAGTGACCTGCATCGATATAATTCTTGGCGGCCTGCATCTCCGGTGAGCTGCTCTGCTGATAGGTGTTGCCATAGGCATACCGGCCACTTGACCCATATGTGCCACCATACTGTCTGAAAAACTCCTCAAAGGGATCCCCATAGGGCGACTGCTGCTGCTGTTGCTGCTGCGCTGCCCCGTTATACCCGGATCCCGGGCGGGCTCCGCCGCCCTGACGCTGATGCATGATTTCCTCATACGCCTGCTGAATCTCGAGGAATCGCTTTTGCCTCTGTTCGATGTCCGGACGTCCGACATTGGCATCCGGATGATACTGTTTGCACAGCTGACGGTACACCTTTTTGATTTCATCATCGCTTGCCGTCCGCGATACACCTAGTACCTGATATGGATCCATCATGTTCCATTCCTCTCTGGTGGGTTACCTTCCTCAATCAGGAGAAGTGGCAGAGGTTTCGCTGCTTTCGCTCTTTTCCCTCGCACGCTTTTCCTTTTCCTGCCGACGCTGCCAGGTTGCCTCAAAGCGCTGCCACATTCCGGAGTACAGAATGTTGCGCATAATCTCCGCGTCAAGGAGAAGAGGCAGCCGCTCAAAGGCCGCCGCAGTCTCAGCCATAATGCTGTCTAAAACTTCCTTTATATGTTCATCAAATCCCGGCTGCTTCCATCTTGAAATCAGCGGATTATAATTGCCATGCTTGATATCCTTCTCGATATCCTCATAGCTGTCCGAGAGATAAATGAATTTCCCGATTCCAAAGCCGAGGGTTCGAAGGTCCGGACTGTAGAAGTCCTCCTCCATGACATAGAGCTCCGCCAGCATCTCCCCGGTCAGATTGGCAGCCGTATCGAGGAGATCGTCCCCGGAGGCCTCCACTTTATGCAGCTCATTGACATACCGCTCCACGGCCTCTTTCTGTCTCGGCCAGCGGGCTCCGCTTTCTTTTGCTGCCTTTTGGATCACACCACTGGCAGCCAGCTGATCCACCCGATGCTCATCCTGCCATCCATCCAGAAGATCATAATACGCCGTCAGGGCAGACAGATCTGCGCAGTACTCAAGTACGCTGTTCTGCAGCATCTGCCGCCGTTTGGCCGGATGCACCGGACACCGATGGTGTTCCTCTCTCGTTTCGGGTTCATACAGTGATGTCAGAAGAAGACCCAGGAAAGTCATCTCAAAGCTGAGTGCCATCCGGCTGGCAATGCCCGTTCGCTTGCCGAGTGTGCGACAAAGTCCACAGTAATATGCCCGGTATCGATCAAATTCCCGGAACTTCAGCTCTTCCTTGCGAACAAGCATGACACCAAGCATTCCTGTTTCCTCTCTTTCTCTTTTTTCGCTTTTCCCATGCGCCGCATGATGGCAGCGCATACAGCTCTCCCATTGTTCCCTAAACTGCAGAGGGATTATATCATGCGATCTGCAGGTTCGCAACAAATTTTGCCTCAAATGTCGTTTTTCGCGCCTGTAAGCACGTTTCCAGTCAGTGTCAGTGCCGTATAAAAGTTGGGGAATTATCCGTCAAGTATCTGAGTATAATTCCCCAACTTATTATCATTTTACATTAAGTTGGGGAATTATACTGCATAAAGAATCTTTGCGATAGCAGCGACACTCTATCCGTTCCGCTTCTGGAAATAAATGTGTCGTCACCGTCATTCCTTTTTTCTGCATACACCAGGTTGAACAAAAAGGCATATTTCCATCACTCCATACCATGAATCTGGAGTCAGGGATCATCGGAGATGATGTGTTCCTGTAAACTGGTAAACAAGCAAGCTTTTCAAAAACTAACTTTTCACTAAGGAAATTCTCTCGGTAACTAAGGGATTAACCTGTAGTATTTTCCCTTAACTGGTGGAACTTCGCTTCTGACTCGTAAATCATAAGAAAGACCGGCAGCGGTTAAACTACTGGCTCTTACATTGCTTTGTCGCATAGTCGATAACTTCGTTGTTGCTCCTATTCCTATTCTCGCCACTTATCGGAAAAACCTCCACAGAAACCAAATACTCAGAAATTGTCTATGCCGCAAAGAAGGTTGACTGGACTACTATAAGGATTCCAGATGGTTATGCTGGTCTGCCGCTTCCCAGCGTTCCATAATAAATTACGATAATTGTGTCATCTTCCTCAAGCGCTCAGATTTTTCTCCGCAAATCAGGGCACGGGTGTGTGACGAAGTGTCCATGCAGTGGGCTTAGCACTTATTCGGGTGCGGTGCATTAATGAGGTCTAGGCCAAAAGGTATGGCCTTGTTTATGCGCAAGGTTTTTAAGCCCTGAACAATGGCTAACTCACATAGCCAGGCCCTCATAGAGGCTGCGTTTTCTTGTATTTATTAAGCTCTCATCGGGATGACGGAAAATAATGGG
>JAFUZM010000258.1 GCA_017476605.1 Clostridia bacterium | reverse complement strand
GCTGGAGCGCACCGAAAACCGGAGAGCATACTTTCGCTCCCGCAAAGATCGGGAAAGAAATCACCGTCTGATCCTTCGCGGCGTCGCTATTGAGCATTTCTTCCCCGAAACCGTGGAGCTCACGGAACGTGAATTCTTCGAACTTGTCGAAGAATGGGCCTCGTTCCCGCCTGTCTCCGCATCGCTGCGTCAGGCGATGCAGCGCCATAACGATCAGGCCGCTCCCCTGAAGGAGGCAGTATAGCAATGGCATTGTATCACTTCCACGTTGGGCAGATCAAACGCAGCGCAGGCCAAAGCGCTATCGCCTGCGCTGCTTACCGCGCCGGGGAGAAACTCTACAGCGAATATTATGGGGAACACAGCGATTACACCCGCAAGGGCGGCATCCTTCATACAGAAATCTTTCTCCCACCAAACGCTCCCCGGGATTATCTGGATCGGCAAACGCTCTGGAATGCGGTAGAAAAAGTCGAAAAGAATAAGAAGGCACAGTTGGCCTACAGCTTCGATATCGCCCTCCAAAATGAATTGTCCACCGAAGAAAACATCGTCCTTGCCCGTCAGTTTGTCCAGGATTGCCTGGTCAGCAAGGGCATGATCGCTGACCTTGCTGTCCATGAGCCCGAAAAGCAGGACGGTGGAATCTCTAATCCCCACTTCCACGTAATGACCACCATGCGGCCACTGAATCCTGATGGAACCTGGGGCAGCAAGCAGCGCCGGGAATATATGCTGGATGAAAACGGCGAGAGGAAGAAAGATGCCAATGGCAATGATATCTTCAACGCCGTTCATACCACAGACTGGAGCACACCGGAAACCCTGGATCAGTGGAGAGCAGACTGGTGCCGCATGGTCAATGAAGCCTTTGAACGAAATGGAATCGACGCCAGAATTGATCATCACAGCTACGAGACGCAAGGGGTGGACATCATCCCCACCACCCATGAAGGTCCCCAGATTCAGAAAATGGAATCTCAGGGGATTCATACCAACAAGGCAGACCTGAACCGCTGGATTGCCGCCACTAATCGTCTGTTTGAGAGTTTGAAGAAAACAATCCAGATTCTCAAAGAATGGATCGCGGAGATGAAGGCACAGCGGCAGGCACGGAAGGAACAGCAGAATGCGCCATGGCCCGGATCATATGTCACCGAATATTTCAGAATCCGTAATCAGAATGCCTGGAGTGAAATAGCGCGGACGAACAATTTCCATAAGCAGGTGGCAGCCTATAACTTTATCATGGCCAACAATCTCCGGACGATGGAAGACTTCGAAGCCCTCCTGGATGACATCTCCAGCCAGGTAGATCAGCTGTCCGCACAGTCCCGGGCGAATGCAAACCATATCAAACAGCTGGATGAAATGATCCGCTTCGCCACAAACATTCAGGAATATCAGCCCCTGATCAATCAGCTTAACTCCATTCACTGGAAACACGCCAAAGAGAAATTCAGAGAAAGCCATCAAAATGAAATCCGCCTGTACCAAATGTCCAAGCGGATCTTGAAGCAAAACCACGGAATTACCGAACCTGATATCGCCGCCTGGAAGCAGGAAAAAACCCGCCTCCAGCGCGAGAACGAAAACAGCCAGGAACAATACAAACCGCTCAAGCAAAAGCTCTCCCAACTCATGGAGCTGAAGCATCAGATTGAAACCGTTCAAAAGGCACAGTCGCAGGAGAAGGAACAGAGTTTAACTGTAGATGAGATTAGAGGCAATCATCGTTAATCGCCCTAAAAAGGAGCTTGAGGGTTCCTTCTCCTGATATACAATAAAGGCGAAGTGGCTCCCCCGCTTCACTCTACCTACTATCCCGCATACAGGTTAATAAGCTGATCTGAATATACGAAAAACATTTTCCCTGTTTGAATTTCATAGATAATTCCGAATCCGTCGCGGGTAAATCCGATTTGATAAACTGTACCTAGTTGATTTGGGGAAAGATTGGCAATGGAATCGCCATCTGAATCTGTAAACAAAGTAGATGATGTTCTTACTCCACACTCCTCGAAAAAAATGTTATTCTCAACATGTATCATCTGCTCTTCTTTGCAGACATTCTCGTTTCTTATATAACCTGTCATATCCGCCAACTGTACACAAACCCATCCATCAAGTTTTTCTATAATATATACTGGTGCACCCGCATACATCCATGCAATCTGCTCCGAGTTCTCGTTACTATCCATGTAAACCGGTACAGCTTCCCCACTGTCATTTGATATTGCAATTGCAAAGTCCTTCAAATCAATAAAGCGGAGCATGTCATCTGCCGTTTCCGGAAAAGAAGCTATATTCAGATCATTATTCGTTATTATATCCTTCAGTTTCCCAAAGGCCACAACTGTTCTTGGTTCATCATTTTTCTTATGCTCTGTACACTTAACACATTGGCCGTTTATAGAAAAATGAAATGAGTCAAACAATACCGGGTAAACCTGCCAAAGCACCACATCCCATCGATTGTCATTTGTATTGTTGCGAAGAGTGAGCGTTGCAACATCAGAATAGTGGATTCGTAGCAGACCCTCATCCTCTTCTATTCTATTCGGCTCAATATCTTTCCATTTAGTCAGCTCTGTCCTTCTGATAAGAGTGTCATCCTCTTTTGATCGTACTATCAGAGTATACTCGGCTTCGGATTCGCGTTCCAGGATATATTTTAAATTCATATCTTCCGCTGTTGAAATAGTATCAGTATCCATTTGCGCGTATCCATCCATCGTCCACATGGGCAAAAATAGACATAAAGCCACAGCAATTGCAAAACCCCTCAACCAAAGTTTCATATTTGTGATCCTTTCCATACCAAAGCCTTATCCCAAGCCACATGCATACCCAAAGCCCAGAATATTTCTGTGAAATCTTCCACCAGCAGCAATTTCGGAGCCAGATGACGGAGCATAAGTAATAAAACCTATTCCGTTGACAACCTCAGCTCCTGATGAATTTCCTTCCAATGCAACAATAGTACATCCTGCGCTGTTTGCCGTGTAGCTAACAACGATACCAACATGATATGAAGTCTCGGTAGACGCATACCCACTCTGATCCGAACATTTACGGAAATAAACATAATCCCCAGCTGATGGTATATAGCTCTGTTCAAACTGGTCGAGCACCGCAGACTCCATCCATTCTGATGTTGCACTGCAATGCTCCCAAACGTCACTCTTGTGCCAACTGTTAACGAAAGCGAATCTCTCCTCCTTCAAGAATTCTATAACACCCTCTTTACAGTTATCTATGTTGGGAAGGAAAGGTGAATCCCAGATGGAATGCCCAACTACCCAGTCCGCAAACAAATGACACCATTCCGAATTTGAATCATATCCAGTTGCATAGTATTTAACTGCATGAGTACCTGTTAACTTCTCAGCCTCGCCGACTGTACGTAACACGGCCTCATAATCATAGATATTATTGATTGGCATCACATTTGTCAAATAGTTTCGAGCAACATATCCTGTTTCACCATGCCATCTGCACTCCACCCAATTTGCATTACCACTGACTCCCGTGACGACTGCTTTTCGTTGATTAGACCAATATCCAAGCACTTTGCTACTCGTGTTTGGCTGTTTTCTGACCTTCAGACCATTCTCATTCACTACAACATTAGCATAGTATCGTATTCCTGGCGTCAGATCTGCAACACCAGCCATGAGTTCTGCATCATCCAGTCGTATACGTAAATTCCCTCGTTTTTGAGACGTCTCAAATTTAATATTCTGGAAAATATTCCAGCACAATGGCTATGCAAGCTTTGAAAGATAAGGCGCTTGCATCTTAAAATTTATTTTGAAACCTCTTGAAAAATTCAAATTTTTGTGATATCATTGAGATATTCCGACTATGGATTTTTTAGGAGGTTTTAATGACGTATTTTAATTTGAATGAGATTCCTCTTCCTGAGGGGGCCCGTCCAGATGGCAATCG
>JAFUZM010000257.1 GCA_017476605.1 Clostridia bacterium | reverse complement strand
CTGTCATCTGAGGGAGAAACGCGAAAACAGGAAGAGGACAGGTCACTTTTGAGGCGGATACGCTTTGTGCGAGAGTAGCACATTACGGTGGAAAATGAAAAGATTTCGATCATCACTTCTGAAAGCGTGGAAACGTGGAGGAAGGAAAAAGCAGGATACAGCCTCTGAACCTGTTTCAAAAAAGAAGAAAATCCGGCGGAAACCGCATCAGAGTGGATCACTGATCAAGAGGTTCAGCCGCGTTTTTAAAAGAGACAAGAAAAAGCGGACGGATAAAAAGAAGCTCTTTGTGTGGATGCAAAAGTCCAAAAGGGAAAAGCAGCCGGGAAAGAGGAAGCGCCAAAGGCCGCCACGGATTTTTAACATGGGAAAACCAGGACGGCAGATCCTGAGGTCGCCGATTACGACCGGTGTCCTGAGTGCGTTCCTTCTTCTTATTCTCTCCTATACACTGATTATCGAGCCCCTGGATGCGCGGCATCCGGCTGTAAGACAAGTGGTGCAGGCGACCACGGCTCCACGGAGTGTCGAGGTAGCGCTTCCGGTGACCAATGTCCAGGCGGCCGCTGCAAGTCCACGGCTGTATGCCGAGACAGCAGAGGAACTGTTAAAAGAAAATGAAGGCCGGGTGGCTGAGGTATTCCCACGTGTGTATACGAGCGCACGGGCAACAGCGCTCACCTTTTCCGGGATCGGATCGCTTTCTGAAACGGAGATGCTTGTCTCCGTACTGAGGAGCAAATCGGCGGTCGGGACATTCTTTATCTCCATGCCGGAACTGGAAACCGCGCTGGAGCAGATCACACAGATTGTGAGAGGCGGGCAGCGAATCGGCATTCTGGTTCTGCCGGAACAGATGACGGATGTACGGAACCTCATGTGTGATCTGCTTGAGACAAAGGCGCGGCTTGAGACGACATACGGATACAACGGAGATTATGTGCTGCGCCAGTCCTATGGAGTTCCCACCGATATGCTTTGTGAGTGTGCCAGTGCACTTGACTGGCCGGTGGTGACGGAGACGGTGAATGCAACTCCCGAGACGCTTCGAAGTGAGTATGACATTTTAAAGATCATCGCAAATGTCCTTCCGGATGATGGTGCGCTTCAGCGCGGCGGGATTGCGCATTTTGAGATGAATTTCTTTGGTAATAATGATCGGATGCTGCCCGAATATATTCGTCAGCTGATGGATACCAGGAATCCGTATCCCGTTGTACCGGTTACGGATATCCTGAGGAACAGACAATATCGCTATACCTATCCGGTGCCGGGGAATGCGGTGCTTTCCGAACTGCAAAACGCCATTTATCCGGGGCATACCACCTATCTCAACGTCTTTGAGAAAATCAAGAACGGATATATCGGAAATCCACGCATCAGCAAAGAAAGCCTTATGCCGGGATTTTCCTATCTTGAACGGGATGCGCTTGACAAGATCGGCATGGTCCGAAACGAACGCCAGCAGGTTTTCCTGACCTTCAGCGGATGGGGAAACGATGTGATCATCGACAGCATCCTGCAGGTACTTGAGAAGCACCGGGCGACGGCAACCTTCTTTATTGAAACCGGAAAGGTGGCGGAAAACCCCAATCTGGTGAGGGCGATAGCCGAGGCAGGACATACCATCGGGTCGAGTACGCATAACCACTTTTCTCTTGGGATCGAACTGGATAAAGGGGAGCGGTATGTGGAACTGAATGACGATGAAAACTATGCGCTGATGCAGGATATTTTGACCAGCATGACAACCCTTGAGGCCATCTGCGGAGATGTACGTCTCACCAATGCAAAGCCGGCACTGTCAACATACTTTAGGCCACCGGATCTTGCGATCAGCCGCCTGGGCCTTGGAACGGTATTTGATCTCGGATTTACTTACTGCATCTTCGGGTCCTATGACGCAGAGGATGAGAAGGCCAAGGATGCCATTTCTCTTGCAAATGAGCTGCGGCTTGAAACCAGAAGCGGTGCCATTCTCATGCTCCATATGACAAATGAAAGTCTGTATACACCAGAAGCCCTTGACATCTATCTCAACCGTCTTGAGCTTGAGAAGAGCTATCAGTTTGTGCGCCTTTCGGATGCACTCAAATGAGGCGGATTTTCCCGCACTGAGGTGCTTCGGTAACCTATAGAAAGCAAGGAAAGATGATGAAAAACAACGATAAAACCAACGTCATGCGTCTGCTTGACAGCAAAAAGATTCTCTACACGCCGCATCTGTTTGATGCAGATGGAAGCATGAGCGGTACAGACATCGCCCGTCTTCAGGGAGAAGATCCGGGGAAGGTCTATAAAACGCTGGTGACGCAGGGCAAGACCGGACGATACTATGTGTTTGTCGTCCCGGTGGAGGCGGAACTGGACCTCAAAAAGGCGGCGAAAGCGGCAGGCGAAAAAGCCATCCGGATGATTCCTCAAAAGGAACTGCTTCCTTTGACCGGATATGTACATGGCGGCTGTTCGCCCATCGGAATGAAGAAGCCGTTTCCTACGTTCATTGATCAAAGTGCCATGCCACTGGAGACCATTTATGTCAGTGCAGGCCGTATCGGAGCCCAGATTGAACTGACACCGGATGACCTGATTCGGGCTGCAAATGCCACGTTTGCGGATGTTGCGTAAACCGAGTCTGCATGAATGAAACGACTTCTTTGGTAGCTGCACGGCAGCTTTCTCGATAACTCCGCTGGAAAGTGTAGCGCCGAGGGAACCAACAGCAGGACCGGATTTCCGGTCCTGTTTTTTTATGAGCACGAGCTTGCCTGAAGAAAAACCGGATTAAAGGGGAAGGCTCTCACGGAAGTGATCTGCGTCCTCGCCGGATAATGGGTGTTCGGAATAGCGGGCCTTTCCATAGAGGTCTGCGGGAAATTCGGGGATGGATTCCCTGGCAGTCTGCCCGGGCGAATGTTCCGGGTGACGGCGCAGATATTGTGCATAGAGATGCCGGATCCGTTCAGATGGCGTTTTGGGCGAGAAGGTGCGCGTATGACGGCGGCGAATGGCTCTTCCCGGCGGAGCGGAATCCGGAAGATCCTCATAAGTGTCGGTATATTCCTCGTGAAGGGAACCCATATAGCGCTGGATGCCAAGGGAGATCCGACGAATGAGGCGCATCAGGAGACGAACAAGAGAGAGGAGCAGGACAAGCAGGGAAGCAGCATAAAAGACGATGGAAAAAACGGTGACAATGGCATTGAGTACCGGATGGAACGTGATCTCGCCCCCGGGCATGCCATAAGGATACGATTCCGGGAAAAACTCTGCCGCGGAGGATTCCTCCGACGCAAAGAAACCGGCAATAAAGGCAGACAGGCGGCCGAGGAGACTCATGAGGAGGGAAAACAGACGGGTTATCATGGTGGTGAGTCCCGGAATGTTGACAAGGACGAAGCTGCAGACGAGGAGCAGAACGACGTAAATCACATTGATATGCCGGATACTCCGCGGGACACGCCGGTCAAACCCGATTTCATCCTTCAGGATGGAGGCATTGTTGAGAAGCAGGGCAGAGAGAACACAAAGGAAGAGCGCCAGTGCGAGAAGGAGACGCGCCGGGGCCTTGAGAGGACTTTCCATGAGATCCGAGATGAGAAACAGATAAATACCGAAGTGAAGAAGGAGGAAGGCGGCAAAGGTTGGCAGGTGAAAGGAAATGGGAGCCATGAGGAGAAAGAGGAGGAGACTATAGGCGGCGGGAATCAGCAGAAGGGCGGGGGCATCTTTGACCGGATACAGGAAGCAGAACAGGGCAAACAGGAGTGCAGAGACCACAAGGGCGGCAGGGAACCGATGCTTCCTGCGGATGCAGAAGGTCCGAAATAGCGGGAAAAGGACAGCCAGCATGGCGGAAAACGGGAGGGCTGTCTCGCAATACAAGAGCACTAAAACAACAGACAATGGAAAAATGCCCGTGGAGTACAAAAGCGCGGTGAGCAGGGAGGTGACCATGAGCGTTTCTCCTTCCGTTGATCATGAGGATGATTTCTGAGGAAACCGAATGAGATGAGTGTTGATTTCAAAGCCCTTCTGCCTGAGCGTACCTATGGCGGCCTCAAGGGATGGCGTCAGATAATAGGTGAGGAGGATGATGTGCATATCCCGGGTGAGGGGAAGCGAGGAAAGATAGGTTTCAAGTCGAAGACCCAGGTGGATCTGCAGCCGGGCCAGTGCATTCAGAATAAGGGTCTTTTGCGTGCTGCCTGCACGCGGCGCGATATAAGGACCGTTTGCCTCGGAAGCGGTTTTGAGATTGGTAGCAAATCCCACCTGACAGCCCTGCGTGAGATAGTGGACACTAAGGGTTGCGGCCAGTGAGATGGCATACTCGATCTCGGCCTGCTCGTAGTCCATGAGGTCGCCCCATTGCTCTGCATGCTTCTGACCATTCAGGAGGATCATGAAACGAGAAACGCCAACGGGGTCATGCTGCTTGATCATCGTCTTTCCGACTTTGGCACTGGAGGGCCAGTGAATGCTGCGGATGGGATCTCCGGCGCGGTATTCCCGCAGGCCGCGGTACAGGGAGGGATCCTGGTCAAGAGAGGCAGAGGCGGAGGAAATGCCAAGAGGGAAGGATAGAAGGACGCTGCGGTTCAAAAGCCGCGGCCAGACCAGAATGTCTGCCGAGCAGGTCGTCTCCTGCATTACCTGACAGAGCCCCGTCACGTCGCCAGCGGTCAGCGCGGAGGAGGAGACGCTGTAGTTGCCACGCTTTTTGAAATGGACAGGATAACGCCGTATGATCCGCTGATGGGGGAGAAAGGTAAAAAGACTCTCAATATGACGATCTCCGTTGAGATAGAGGTCGTGCTGCCCTGAAAACTGGAGCGCGTTGGAGATGGAGCTTTCAAGGCGCAGCCAGACAATGGGCAGAGCGCTTGGGTTGGAGATGATTTCGGTCATCTCTCCGGATTCTCCTTCAAAGACGGCAGGCTTTGAAAACTGGCGGGTTACGCTCAGTTGCAGCAGGGCACGGGCCAGGAAAAAGCGATAGAGCAGGGACAGGAGGACCAGAGCGAGAATCAGGTAAAGCGGATTCATTGGGTTACCTCGGTGGGAACGGGAACGGTGTCAAGCAGATGGGCAAGGAACTGAGCGGGGGTGTCGGAGCCCTGCATGAGGATCCGATGCCCCAAAACCGGAACGACAAAGGCCTTGATATCATCCGGGAGGACATAATCCCGCCCCTGAATGGCGGCATAGGCTTTTGAGACGGTCATCAGCATCAGCATGGCACGAGGGGAGGGACCGAGGAAGACAAGCGCTGGATCCCGGGCTGCCTCGCAGATGCGCGCCAGATAGTCAAGGAGATCATCGGAAATAGCACAGCTGCGGCAAAGTGCGCGGGCACGGGTCAGCTCGTCCAGTGAGGCAACGGGGGAAAGGCCGGCAAGGGGATCCGTGGTTTCCCGGCTTCTCAGCATCTGAATGGCCTCCGCGTGATCCGGATAGCCGGGGGTAAGCTGCATCATGAACCGATCCAGCTGCGCCTCCGGCAGAGGGAAAGTACCCTGAGATTCAACGGGGTTTTCCGTGGCAATCACGAGAAAGGGATCCGGCAGGGGATAGGTTTTGCCATTTTCGCTGACCTGCCCCTCCTGCATGGCTTCAAGGAGCGCAGACTGGGTTCTGGGGGTTGCACGGTTGATCTCATCCACGAGCAGAATGTTGGTAAAAACGGGCCCAGGCAGAAACTCAAAGGTACTGTTTTCCTGATGGAAAATCGTCATTCCGGTGATATCAGATGGAAGAACATCCGGAGTGCACTGGATACGGGAAAACTGCCCGGAAAAGGACAGGGCAAAGGCCTTGGCAAGCGTGGTTTTGCCTGTTCCGGGGACGTCCTCAAGGAGGACATGCCCGGAGGAGAGGATGGCGGCCAGTATCTGGGTTGCAATCGGGCGCTTCCCGATCATGACCCGGTCGATGTTGTCAAGGATACGATCTGCCAGGCTGGAAATCTCACTGTACTGCATCTTTTGTTCCTCTTTTACTCGTATTCAAATGGATAGGACTATTGTACCGTGAAGGAGGGAAAATGGCAATGCAAAACAGAAGAAAACGGAGAAATGGATTGCCCCCGGGAAACAGAGGAAAGGATATTGAAAGAGGGAGGGAAAAACGGTATAATGCGATTTAATTTAGAGAATCTAAACGACAAAGGAGTTTGTCAGGTGACGAGCACTGACAAAAGCCACTATGCCGAAAGACCAGGCTGCTCGTCAGAGGGGAACAGGGAAAACGGATGAAGCGTGCTCTCAGTATGGAAGGCGGCGCGATGCGGGGAATGTTTACCTGCGGCGTCCTTGATGTCTTCCTCCAAAACGGGATTGAATTTGATGCGGCTGCCGGCATATCGGCAGGCGCAACATTTGGATGCAATTTTAAATCGAAACAGATCGGACGGGCCGTTCGGTACAACAAGCAGTATGCCGGGGATCCCAGATACTGTTCCGTTCGCTCGCTTATCCGAACCCGGGATTTGTATGGCGTTCAGTTTTGCTACCATGATCTGCCGGACAGGCTGGATGTCTTTGACCGCAAGACATTTAAGGAAAATCCCCTGGCATTCTACATCGGAGCAACGAATGTCGCTACCGGGCAGGTCGAGTACCACTGCTGCAGCGATGGCGGAGCCCTTGACATTGAGTGGATGCGTGCCTCTGCCTCCATGCCCATTGTGTCCCGGGCAGTTGAGATCGGGGGACAGCTGTATCTGGATGGGGGAATTGTCGAGGCGGTTCCGCTTCCATACCTGGAAGGCCTTGGATATGAGCGTCATGTGGTCATTTTGACGCAGCCAAGAGGATATCGGAAAAAGAAAAGCAGCATCGCACCCTTTGCAAATCTGCTTATCCCCAAATATCCCAAAATCGCAGAGGCGATGAAGGTTCGCCACGAGCGGTACAATGCCCAGATGGAGGATATCGAACGGAAAGCCGGAAACGGATCGCTGTTTGCCATCTATCCGCCGGAACCGCTGGGCATTTCAAGGACGGAAAGTGATCCGGGGGAACTGGAGCGGGTGTATCAGATCGGAAGGGAAACCGCAAAAGCGCACCTGAGGGAGGTCTCTGAGTATCTGAAGCAGCCAGGATGAAGGCAAATCCTGTCTCTTTCGGATGCCATTCGGATAGAGGAAAATTCTACCTGGAGAAATCCGGGCTTATTGTTGCCTGCAGATGGGAATATGCGATATAATTACCACAGCAATTTAGAAGGGAAATCATCTATGCGTTTAATCACATTAAAACCCGCGACATCACATTCCGGCGAAGAGGTACGGCTAGACATCTATCTGCAGGAGGCCTCGGAGAAGCTGTATATCAAGAGTCGCCCGATGGTCCTCATCTGCCCGGGCGGTGGATATGAGTGGACATCGGACCGTGAGGCAGACCCGATTGCCTTTGAATTTCTCGCCATGGGCTATCATGCCGCGGTTCTTCGCTATTCGGTGGCACCCGCCCGCTATCCGACTGCGCTTCAGGAACTGGCGTTCAGCGTTGCGCATATCAGAGAAAACGCGAAGGCGTATCACGTCGATGCTGAGAACATCTATGTTCTTGGATGCTCGGCCGGCGGTCATCTGGCGGCAACCCTTGGTATCAAATGGAACGATCCTGAGCTGCTGGATGCCATCGACAAGGAAAGCGATGCGGTGAAACCCAATGGACTCATCCTCTGCTATCCGGTCATCACCTCCGGAGAATTTGCGCATCACGGAAGCTTCCGCAATCTGCTGGGAGATCAATATGAGGCGTGTCATGAACGCCTTTCCATTGAAAAACAGATCGGTGAGCAGATGCCGCCTGCCTTTATCTGGCATACCTATGCGGATGAGTCGGTGCCGGTTGAAAACTCCCTTTTACTTGCGGATGCACTTCGGAAAAACCACATTCCATTTGAAATGCATCTCTTTGAAAAGGGCGAGCACGGACTGTCCCTTGCCAATAAGCTGACGGCGGAGCCTGCAGGCGACCGCCTTGAGGAAAGCTGCATGCCCTGGATTGATCTTTGCCATACATGGCTTAAGGGAAAATGCGGGTTCTAAACGCCCTGAGGCAGGAAAGCTGCCGTCTTTTTCAGAAGGCTTTCGTATTATTCCGGCTAAAGCGCCGGTGAATGAATAAAGGAGGAACAGAATGCGTTATGTATTAGGTGTAGATCTGGGTACCTCGGGAACAAAGACGGTTCTCTTTGATGAAAAGGGAAATGTGGTTGCCTCTGCGCTGAGAGAGTATCCACTGATTCAGCCGAAAAACGGCTGGGCCGAGCAGGAGCCGGAATCCTGGTGGCATGCAAGTGCCGAGACGATTTCTGAGGTCATTGAAAAGAGCGGCGTTGCCGCAGAGGACATTGCCTCGCTTGGCATCAGCGGCCAGATGCATGGCCTTGTACTGCTGGATGAAGATGGCAAGGTTCTGCGTCCCGCCATTCTCTGGTGCGACGGACGGACTCAGGATCAGTGCGATGAAATCACAGCCCGCATCGGCCGTGAGCGCCTGATTGCGATTTCCGCCAATCCCGCACTCACGGGCTTCACCGCCGGTAAAATCCTGTGGGTACAGCAGAATGAGCCGGAAATCTGGAAGAAGGCAAAGCATATTCTGCTGCCGAAAGACTATGTGCGTTATCGCCTGACCGGAGAATTCTACTCCGAAATGAGCGATGCCAGCGGAACGAACCTTCTGGATGTTCCCGGAAGAAAATGGTCTGAGGAAATTCTTGAAGCACTGGAGATTCCAAAGGAACTGGTGCCGCCACTGACGGAGAGCGCCGAGGTTGCAGGTCATGTCACAGAGGCAGCGGCTGCGGTTACCGGGCTTAAGACCGGGATGCCGGTGGCCGCCGGTGCGGCGGACAATATGGCCGGTGCTGTGGGCACCGGTGTGGCGGTTGAGGGCAAGGCCTTTACGACGATCGGAACCAGCGGTGTCGTGTTTGCTCATTCGGATACCGTGCAGATTGATCCAAAGGGACGCGTGCATACGTTCTGCAGTGCAGTGCCGGGTGCCTGGACGGTGATGTCCTGCACGTTGGCGGCAGGTCTTTCGCTCAAGTGGTATCGCGACACGTTCTGCAGTGCCGAGATGGATGCAGCCAGGGAGATGGGCACGGATCCCTATGTGCTCATGAACGAGGCCGCGGCAAACAGCCCGATCGGCGCGAACCGTCTGCTCTTTGTTCCGTACCTGATGGGTGAGCGTTCCCCGATTCTTGACAGCGATGCACGCGGTGCATTCATAGGTCTCTCGGCGATGCATACCCGCAAGGATCTGCT
>JAFUZM010000035.1 GCA_017476605.1 Clostridia bacterium | reverse complement strand
CCGAGTGGGGCATGCTCTCCCCGGCCGTCTTTATTCCTCATCTGGAGGCTGCGAATCAGATCTATAAACTCGATCTGTATGTTCTTGAGACGGTGCTTGAGAAGATGAAGACGATGGAAAAGTCGGGCTTCTACATCGTCCCGCATTCGATCAACCTTTCGCGTTCCGATTTTGACACCTGCGACATCGTCGAGGAGGTGCGCAGACGTGTAGACGCCGCCGGAATCCGCCATGATCGAATCACCATTGAAATTACGGAAAGCACCATCGGCAGTGCCTTTGATTTCATGAAGGAACAGGTTCTGCGCTTTCAGAGTCTCGGCTTTCCCGTCTGGATGGACGACTTCGGCAGCGGATACTCCTCCCTCGACGTCCTCCAGAGCATCAAGTTCGACCTTCTCAAGTTTGATATGAGCTTCATGAAAAAGCTGGATGAAGGGATAAGCGGCAAAATTCTGCTGACCGAGCTCATGAAGATGGCAACATCCCTTGGCATGGACACGGTCTGCGAGGGCGTCGAAACCGAGGATCAGGTCCACTTTTTACAGGAAATCGGCTGTTCAAAGCTTCAGGGATATTTTTACAGTAAGCCCATTCCGTTTGACGCTCTGCTGGAGCGATATTGCACAGGAAAACAGATCGGCTATGAAAATCCGGCGGAATCCACATACTTTGAAACCATCGGTCGGATCAACCTGCATGATCTCACGGTGATTGCCGATGAAAACGGCCAGGCTCTGAATCGCGATTTCAACATGCTGCCGGCAGGCGTCATCGAATTCAAGGGCAACATGACAAGGTTTGTCCGGAGCAACAGTGCCTATCGCGAATTTCTGAAGCGCTATTTTGACTTTGATCTCGATTATGAGGGATCTGAGTTTGTCGCCTATGATGTTCCTTTTCTGAACAACATGATGACGACCTGCGGCGAAAAAGGACTTTCCTCCCTCTACGATGAACAGATGAAGGATGGATCGACGGTCCACTCCTTTGCGCGAAGAATCGGAGTCAATGCCGTCAATGGCTGCACCGCCGTTGCCGTCGCCGTCCTGTCCATTACGCCGCCCAATGAAGGAACCACCTACGCCAATATTGCCCGTGCCCTGGCTGCGGACTATTACAATATCTATTATGTCGATCTTGACACAGACCGGTTCATTGAATATTCCTCCCCTGTCGGCAAGGAGGTACTGGCCCTGGAGCGGCATGGGGACCACTTTTTTGACGCTGTACATCGGGATGTGATGACGCGCATCTATGAGGAGGACCGTGAGCTGTTCCTGAACGCGTTCTCCAAGGAAAAGATCATAAAAGAGCTTGAGATGCACGGTGTATTTGCCATGACCTATCGGCTGATTGACTCCGGCTCACCGATATACGCAAGTCTCAAGGTCACCCGGGTACAGGGAGAGAATAAGATCATCCTGGGCGTCAGCATCGTCGAGGCGCAGATCCGCCGGGAGGAGCAGACGCTGCAGTCTCAGATGGAATAAAGCGCCCTGATGAGAATGATGGCTCTCAATGCCGACTATCTCTGTCTTTACTCTGTCAATGTCGAAACCGGGAAGATCATTGATTATGCCGTTCAAAAGGAATATGACCACTGTCTCCCCTCCCAGTCCGGAAAGGATTTTTTCCTGTTTGGCAAAGAGAAGGGAAAAGCCTTTGTGTACATGGAGGACCTTCCTTTGTACAAGCAGCGCTTTACCCGGAAAACGATCCTTGAGGAGATTCAGGAGCATGGGGAATTTAAGCTCGCCCTCCGCCTGATCCTCACGGATACACCCCGTAATGCCACACTGAAGATTGTGCCCCTGAGAGAGGATGGCATAGACAAGCTGTTTGTCGTTGTCCGACTGTGGCAGGAAAGGCAGTAGCCACCTTGTCCATTCATTACGAAAGAAGGTTGCCCCTATGATGAAGCCCATAAAACCGCATCTTTCTGATCAATTAACGATTTCGTCCTTAATAAAAAAGATCGCCCTCTTCCTTACTGCAGTCGCCGCGTTGCTTTGCCTCTCCGGATGCTCCCTGGGCCGTCCGGATCGGTTAAGCCAGGAAGCAGATGCCTCAGATGCACGCACCGCTCATTTTCTCAGAATCACAGGCCAGGAGCCGGATACGGGAGATCCTCAGTGCACCTCAGAGGAATTTGATATCGCGCTTAATGTCTTTGACCGGCTCATAGAGATTGAGCTTGACGAGGAGAGAACCCCCAGCTTTGTGCCCTCTCTGGCAAAATCATGGGAGATCTCCGAGGATGGACTTGTCTATACCTTTCATCTGTGTGAGGATGTCGTGTTCAGCAACGGCTCACCCCTGACGGCGTCGGATGTGGAATATACGCTGATCCGGGCGCTGACGCACCCGGATTCCGAGTGTGAGGACATCGGCATATTTATTGTTGGCGCAGAGGAACTGCAGGCAGGTAAGGCGGAGCGACTTGTGGGATTCAATGCGCTATCCGACCTGGATTTCACCCTCACACTGACAGAACCGAATGCAGCCCTTCTTGCCACGCTCTCAACGCCCTGCGCCTCCATCCTGGACGCGGAAACCACCACTCAGGCAGGGGACGCCTTTGGCATTGATCCCACTGTAACCATTGGAACGGGACCATTCATCTTCAGCGAGTGGAATCACGGCACCGATCTCACACTGACCGCCAATCCGGACTGCTGGTCCGGCGCTCCCGGCTGCGACGGCATCCTTATGCAGTTTGTCACGGATTCCGAGGCGAAACGGCTCATGTTCGAGGATGGACGGCTGGATATTCTCGACCTTGAGGAGCTGGGACCAGATGCCGAATATTTCATGCACGGTGATATCTATCAGGACCAGCTCTCTCACGGAACCCGTGTCGGCCTTTCCTATATCGCTCTCAACGAATCCATTCAACCTCTTGATGATGTGCGTATCCGGCGGGCCCTTCAGCTGGCGCTTGACCGCCGGGCCATCCTCATGAACATCTACAGCGGAAGGGGCTCCATTGAAAACGGCATTTTCCCCCATGGCCTCATTGGCTATAATCCGGATCTGCCGGAGATTCCCTATGATCCCGAAGCCGCGCGGACCCTTCTGGCCGAGGCCGGGTATCCCGCTGGCTTTGACCTCGTGATCACCGCGAATGCCGAAACGCCCTCACTCACGGAAATTATGCGGCTGGCCGCCTACATGTGGGAGCAAATCGGCGTTCATGCAACGATTGAGGAGATGAGCCGGGACGACTTTCTGACGCTTCGGAAAAACGGCAGGATTGCCTGCTATGCCGGCAAGTTCTCCGTTGATTATTATGATCCGGACTCCATGATCTATATCTTTTTCGGCGAACTCGCAAACAGCCGTTCCCGCAGCCTCTATTATGAGCGGGAGGAAATCATCGACCGTGTCTACAGTGCCTGCAACATCACGGATGAGGACAGTCGGATAAAGGAATATCAGGAGCTTGAGCGCATCATTGTCCATGAGGATTGCGCCTGGATTCCGCTCTTTTCAAACGAGCACTATTTTGTCGTAAGTGAGCGGGTAAAGAACTTTGAGGTCTCCTGGAACGGATGGACCAATACCAAATACCGCGATGTCGTCATCAATCCGGTAGAATAAGAGGCTGCCGCGTAGAGAGAGGAGGAGATCAAAATGCGCTCCATTCGTACAAAAATCACGCTTCTGACACTCGCTGCCATCCTGATCAGCATACTGTCTTTCGGTATGATCGGCATCTACTTCATTATTGATGAAATCACCAAGACCTCAACGGAGACGATGAACCTGATCTGTGAAAACAGGAAGGATGCACTCAATGAGTATTTGAACAGCATTAAACAGTCCGTCAACATGATTTCAAGATATGCGACAGATTCCCTTGACGGTGTGGCCCTGACCGCAGGCGGCGTTCTTGGAGCGACGGGAAACGAACTGCGGGAGATGCCCGGACGCAGCGATGCACAGAAAGAGAGTATGGATCGCTACCTAGATGAGCATCTGGCGTTCATCGAGAATGCGTTCCGGAGCATTGCCAATCACACAAACGGCATTTCCTCCTGCTTTTATCGCATCAACCCGGAAATCACAACCACAAAGAAGGGCTTCCTCTTTTCAAAAAAGGGGGCCTCCGATTTTGAGAAAATTGAGCTGACGGATATTGAATTATACGCTCCGGATGACTTTGACCACGTCGGCTGGTACTATATTCCCCTCAGGCAGGGAAGGCCCAGCTGGGTTGCTCCATACGAGAGTGAAAAGCTTGGCGAAACGGTCCTTTCCTACAGCGTTCCCATCTACAAAGCCGGCACCTTCATCGGCGTCCTTGGCATGGAAATCGACTATAACACTCTGGTGACGGAGATCCGGCGGTTTACGAATTTCAGAACCGGCTATTTTACCCTGACCGACGGAAATGCAAAGATCTATTACCATCCCCAGTATGAGCGGGGAACGGAAATAAGAACGGTGCTCCCGCAGGTGCTGGATGCCGTTTCGGATATGCATGGGGATTCCTCCTCAAAGCAGCTCATCCGTTACAGAAAAGACGGGAAAGACTGGCGGCTGACCTATTCCACGTTGGTCAACGGCATGAAGCTGGTGGCCATCGTGGAGGAATCGGAAATCAACGCTGCCACCTACAACCTGACGCGGGCATTTCTCCTTACCGGTGCCGTCATCCTTGTCCTCTTCGTCATTCTGACCACACTGGTGATGAAGCGCGTAACACGGCCTCTGGCAAATCTCACAACCGCGGCAAAACGTCTGGCCGTCGGCGATTATGACGTCACACTGGATTACAAGGACAATGATGAAGTCGGCGTTTTGGTCGACGCGTTCCGCACCATGCGGGATCGGCTCAAGGTCAATTTCAACGACCTCAGCAACAAGGCCTTCAGGGATGACCTTACCGGGGTCAAGAGCAAGCACGCCTATTTTGAGGCGGAGGAAAACCTGGATCAGCGCATCCGGGAGGGCAGCATTTCCGAATTTGCCGTAGTCCTGTTTGACCTGAACGACCTCAAACGGGTCAACGACAGCTATGGACATGAAGCCGGTGATGAACATATCAAATCGGCAAGCCGCATCATCTGCACCCAGTTTGCACACAGTCCCGTCTACCGCATCGGCGGTGATGAGTTTGTTGCGCTTCTCAAGGGCAGCGATTACGAAAACCGCGAAGCGCTGCTTTCCGACTTTGAACGCCAGATGGACGACAACATGAAAAACGGAAGAATTACCATTGCCTCCGGGGATGCATGCTTTGATCCTGAGAAGGACATGAACTACCATACGGTATTTAAACGCGCAGATGAGAAAATGTATCTCAGGAAAAAGCAAATGAAGGAAAATATCCTCTGAGAAGATTCCCCTCTCTCTCCCGTGGAAAAGCGGGCTCCAATCTGTGGAAAAGCGAGCCATGTCGCTTGTCTTCCGGGCCACAGTTCCACCTCTCAGAGGAAAGGAAAGAAGGTACCCAATTGAATATGCGATGGAGGAAGATTCTCTCTCTGTTTGCCCTCCTGTTTTTGCTGCTTGCCTCTCAAATGGCGCAGGCAGAGCGGGACATTGTCCGTATCGGGTTTTTCAATTCGGAAAAGTACGGATACACCGACAAGGACGGAGATCTGCGCGGCTTTGACGTGCACCTCTCAAAGACGATCGGGATGTACGGTGGCTTCATCGCCGAGATGGTCGGCTATGACAGCATCATTGAAATGGAAGAGGCCCTTCGCACCGGTCAGGTGGATGTGCTCATCGACTTTCTGCATACAAATCGGCGGGAACAGGAGTTTATCTTTACTGAAACCCCCATCATGGAAGAGCAGATCGCCCTCTATACACTGAATTCACTGGAAGCGCTCACGTATGAGACATTTCAGGATGCCGAGACGCTTCGAATCGGCTATGTTCCGATTCCGGATTCCTCGACTATTTCGAAGAGTACTGTCACGAGGCGGGAATTTCTCCTCAGATGGTAAGCTTTGGCAGCGATGCCGACATGCAGTCGGCCATGGTGCAGGGGGAGACCGATGCCTGCCTCACCGGCAGCGCGGTTCCGGCAGGCTATCGGGCACTTGTCTCACTGCCTCTGCTCAGCTCCTATATGATGCTGAGAGCGGAGGATACCGCGCTTGCCAGCCGCATTGATTCTGCCATCCGTCTGCTCAAAACAGATGACCCGCACTATATCTCAAACCTGTACCGTTTCTACGTCGCCTCCCGGAATACGGAAATGACGCCCCTCACCGCGGAGGAGCGAAGCTACCTGGCAGAGCACCCTGAGCTCTCGGTAGCTGTCGTCCGCGATACAGAGCCGTTTGTGCATCAGGAGGAGGACGGAACAACCGGCGGAATCATTCCGGACTACTACGCGGCACTTTCCGCGCAGCTTCATGTTTCCTTTCGCTTTGTCACCTATGACACGATGGAGGAGGCCATTGCCGCTGTCGCCGGCGGCGAAACGGATATCCTTGGCAGCTACTGCGGGGATATCATCATCGCCGATCGCGAAAATCTCTATGACACGATGGAATACGGCTCCGGCGACTGTGCCCGCATCAGTAAAAGCTCCTCAGGCGGACCCATTAAAACCGCCGCCGTGGTCTCTCACTCGGGCACGCTGCTGAAGGAGCAGCTGGATCCGGAGATCCGCCTCATCTCCTATCCCAATGCCGAAGCCTGCTATCAGGCAGTGATGCGCGGCGAAACAGATGCCATGATCGGCTTCATGTCCAGCATCACCTGGCTGGTCAATCGCCACTCCATGCGCTCCCTCAGTCTGTCGGTTCTGCCCAATGTCACCCTTGGCATCCGGGGCGCGGTTTCCTCCGGCAATCAGACACTCCTGTTTTTGCTCAACAAGGCCATTGCTGTATCGGGCAATGCCATGAGCGAAGCCATCCTGCAAAACGCCGTCAACACCAAAACCGATCTGCGGACGGCCCTTGAGCGGCTCCCCTCCGGTATTGTCATTGCTATCGTCGCCGTTCTCACCACTCTGGTCCTTCTCCTCATCATCACGCTCATTCTGCTGATTCTGAGCACCAGAGCGCGCATGGCCCTTTTGAGGCGCGAAATGAACATTGATGGTCTGACGGGTGCCGGCAGCCGTCGCTATGGCAAGGAGCTTCTGAAGCGCGAGCTGCAGCTCTTTAATCGGTTCTGGGATGGCCCGTTGATTGCGATGTTTGACATCGACCATTTCAAGCAGAAAAATGACAATTACGGCCATGAATACGGCGACTTTGTGCTCAAAAAAGTGGTGAGTGTCCTCAGTGGAACACTGCGCCAGTCGGATTCGATCATTCGCTGGGGTGGGGATGAGTTCATCCTGATCTTCCCGCGTATTCAGCGGGAGGATGCGGACCATGTGCTCTCAAAGGTTCTTGAGGCCATCAACCGTTCCGATTACCAGATGGACGGAAAGGGCGAACGGATCACCATTTCCATCGGTGCCTCCTTCTTCAGACCCGGAGAAGAGGACATATCACCCGCCCTGCGTCGCTGCGACGCTGCCCTCTATGAGGCAAAGGAGATCCGGAATACCTACCGGATCTATCTGGGCAATATGCCCGCCCAAAACAAATAGGAAACCAAAAACCGCAATACAGCGAATTGCCGTATTGCGGTTTTGTATTGTCTCTTATGCCAGTATTCAGAAAAATGTGGATTGGGAGGACAATGTCATGTTTTTCAAATTAAAGTGCCATCACCGTGTTCGCACTTGGCTTGTAATCGAGGCATCTTTGTGCATAGGTCGTTGTCATGTTGTGTTCTCGGATAAGCTCCTGCTTAATCTGCTCATCTGGCACTCCGCAGCGACGAGCAAACCCGATTTCCTTCATAATGGTTTCCGTCTTGCGTTCAGCGTCATCCACATATTTAGGGCTATACATCTCCAACATAACCTTCTCCACCTCCGTTCTATGTTCTGTTAGATACTGGACTAAAAAGCCCTGCTTAATGCATTCTTCAATTGTAGCTGCAATCCATTTCTCCGGGGATGGATCATTTTTTAGTGCCGCTCTCTGTTCATCGTAGACTCTACAGTAGCCCATGTACTCTGCAATTATCCCGTCCTTTTAATCACCATGGATAATTTTCGCAGTAAAATCCGGCTTTCCTTCCACGCCTCCAAAGAACACATCTCTTAGTGAAATCATATCCTGATCGATTTTTTCCTTGCCAGGATAAATAACATATGCCTCCACATCAAGAAGATCTATCTTCATTTTGTGGTGGACGTTCATACTCTTGCGATCTGCAAAAATCCACATTGTGTCGAAGTAGTAAGCAGCAAAGCGATAGATAATGTTTTCGCTCCACTCGCTTTCTGCTTCAGCAAGGACAATCAGTTTTTCCCTCGCTAAAAGTCCCAAGTCATTGTATGGGTGGTTGGTCAGCACACGATCAACTCTAAACAGCTGCAACTCCGAGGGCTGAATCTCAGTATCTTCTGGAAACAGTTCCCGGTAAAGAGCCATTTGATACTCGGGATTGGAGAACAAATCCAGAAAGACCGCATCCTTAGCCGTTCTATTTATCCTGCTTTCTGTAAGCGGAATTCTCCTCTACCTTTTCAGTAAGTTCACAAATGATCTTGTCTTTTTCTTCTATTTCTTTGAGCAACTTCTGCTGTAAAAGCATCCATCCGCAACCGCCTCCTTCCAAGGCCATCGTCAACAGGTAAGCATACCTTACCTATCTCAAGTACTATTGTAAGCCTTGAGTCTTGAAAAGTCAAAGTTTTGCGCGTTTTCCAGGAGCAGGAGATTTTGAAGACGCGATTGAATGGCTTGTTTCAGCCGGAATGGTCACACGTGTTTACAATGTTTCAAAAACAGAGCACCCACTTGCAGCCTTTGATAAGCTGGATCAATTCAAGCTTTATGTTTTTGATACCGGCCTTCTGTAACATATGGCACGCATTGACAACAGAGCGATCCTTCTGCAATCTGATTATCACTTCAAAAGCCGCTTACGGAAAACTATGTCCTGCAGCAGCTATGCAGACAGTTTGGCGTTGAGCCACGCTACTTCTCAGTGCATCGCTGCGACGCTGCCCTCTATGAGACAAAGGAGATTCGAAACACCTCCCGGATCTATCTGGGCAATATGCCCGTCGAACAAATAGGAAACCAAAAACCGCAATACAGCGAATCGCCGTATTGCGGTTTTTCGTCATTTATGCCGGTATTCACTCGGCGTAATGCCGGTGTGCTTTCGGAAGGTCCGGATGAAGTGCTCACTGCTGTCATAGCCCACCTGAAGAGCAATATCCGTCACGCTGAGCGATGTATCCCGCAGAAGCTGCTTGGCATTTTCAAGCCGGATGCTGGTCAGCAGCTGGATAAAGGTCCGCCCGGTGGAGCGTTTGATCAGGCGGGAGGCATATTCTGTGGAGTAATGGAAATCCTCTGCAAGACGCGCAAGCGTCACATCGGCTGCATTGGCCTGCAGATAGCGGGCAAGGGTCAGCGCAATCTCCGAGTCCTCCGGCTTGCCCTTCGGAAGTTCGCAGGAGGACATATAGCGCCTCAGAAGCAATACGAAAATCCGGGTCACAATGGCATTGACCAAAACGGAATAGTACTCGAGGTGATCAAAGGTTTCCCCGCAGAGATCAATGAAGGCATAATGGAGATCCGGATCCTCCAGCGTGTGAAAGAGCAGGTAATCAATACCCGATTTGCTGTACAGCGTGCTCATAAAGAAATTGGAGAGGAGATTGTCCCCCTGAAGGATGCTGTAGAAATACTGACGGAATGTCGAGCGGCGGATCAGCACATCAATGATCACGCTTTCATCATTCACGTCAAGAGAATGCGCGACCTTGGGCTGGATCAGACACAGGTCCCCTGCATGGAGAACCGCCGTATTTTCACCGACCTGATGGATGCAGTGTCCCTCCAGTACAAAGAACATCTCAAAGAAGTTGTGATGGTGCAAAATGGCCGGCGTATAGCAGTTGTGCTTGAACACATGGATCCCTTCCCTCCGGTCTGCGGAAAAGTACCAGTCCTCAAGGTATTCCGGCGGGATTGTATCCGGCCATTCGGGAACCAGAAGGTTTTCCTTATAAACGCGTTCCCGGTCAATCCCGCTCAGAAACTCATCAAAGCCCGCCGGGGATGCCTTGGCCAGGCGATAGTTCCGATAGAAAATCTCGCTTTCATTCAGTTCACGCAAGCGGGACAATACCTGCTGTTCATTCACCACATTCACGGCCTTTCCGTCTTTGACTGCGTCATAGGATATCCACAAATGAGAAATTTGTCAATTCTCCTAATGAATTTTGCGCCTCATTTTAACAAAAATACGGATTTGAATGGCCATCATCCAAAGAATGTCAATTTTTATCATCAAAACAGATTAAAAATGATCATACATTCTACTGAACACTCCTATATAATGATGCCCAGGTCAAAAGGGGTGGCGCTATGCCCCCAAGGTATAATTAGACGTGTTTTTGCCAATTTTGCTTTTGAACTTGTAATTAACAAAGCGTGTCAAGACAGAGTGACCAATCGTCAATTAGCAATACAATTTGTCAATCAACCATCTCTAAAATTGTCAGAAACCTGTTTTTATACTGTGCAACTTTAGAATGCTGATCGGACAGTTGCTAACATGACTCCGGTTTGGCGCGTAACAGTCAGTTTGAAACACTCATGCTTAATAAAGCATACACAGCGGTCAATATTGATCCAACAAAGAACTGTTACAAGACACATCTTTTGGGGAATGTTCAGAATCAGAACAT